>JBEBSO010000200.1:0-6691 GCA_040394275.1 Telluribacter sp. | reverse complement strand
GTGTGGAGAAATCGAGCAGGGCCTGCTTGCGGAAAGCGTACACGCCGATGTGCTGGAAGTATCTCTGCCCGGCCCGCATGTCGCGCGGGTAGGGAATGGGCGCCCTGGAAAAATACAGGGCAAAGTCGTTTTTATCTGCGATTACCTTGACCACGTTGGGATTGTTGATCTGGTCCCAGTCGGTAATTTCCCTTTTCAGCGTGCCCACGGAAATCTCGTCGGCGTGAGGCCCGTCAAAGGCTTCCAGCAGCAGCTGCAGCGGCTTTTTGCTGATAAAAGGAGTGTCTCCCTGCACGTTGAGCACGATGTCCGCATCCATATCGGCCACGGCTTCCGCGATACGGTCGCTGCCTGTCTCGTGTTTCTTCCGGCTCCGGATCACCTTCCCGTCAAGCGATTCGATCTCCTCCGCGATCAGCCCGCTGTCGGTGACCACGTAGACTTCGTCAAACAGCCCCGATTCCCGTGTGCTTTCGAAAGTGCGGCGTATGACGGTTTTATCGCCCAGTTTGGCCATCAGTTTACCCGGGAAACGGGAGGCTTCGTACCTGGCGGGGATTACGGCGATCTTTTTCATCTGTATATGAAATTTCCTGATTTATAATCTCTTATCTGTCATCCGGTCCGGCCTGCCGCCCTGCATGGCGGTGTACCGCCCCGTGCCGGAAGACCTGCAGCTGCCGCCGGCGGCGTACAGTCCGGGTATATGGATACCGGCTTCCGGGCAGCCCGGGACCTGGCCGGAAGACACAAAGATATATATACTTTGAGCAATTTGAAATTGTATACGATGGATGATTCCTTTATCTTGCACTTTCCTGTACGCCGTTCCCGGCAGCCGGGTGCAGATGGCCCGGGGGGATTGTGTTTTATCAGAAGCTGTGGGGAGTCATGTTTACGGATACTGCTGATTTTGCCCTGCAGGACGACCGCGTGCTGCTGCGTCCTTTGCAGAGGGAAGACCATATTCATTTTGGGGAATTTGCCAGGTCGGAGCCGGAGCTGTGGGACTATTCGCTGGTAGCCGTCACGCCGGAGCGTATCCGGGATTACGTGGATGAGGCGGTCGACGGGATCAGCACGGGGAGGTCCATGCCGTTCATTGTCTATGACAAGCAGCGGAAGGCCTATGCGGGGAGCACGCGTTACTACGAAATCGACCTGCAGGCAGGAAGCCTGCTGATCGGGTATACCTGGTACGGCCGCGATTTCCAGCGCACCGGGCTCAACCGTCATTGCAAATACCTGCTGCTCGGATATGCCTTCGGGCACCTCGGTATGGAGCGTGTGGAGTTCCGGGCGGATGCCCGCAATACGAGGTCGGTCGCCGCGATGAAGGCCATCGGCTGTACGGTGGAGGGTGTGCTGCGGAGCCACCTGCCCTTGCCGGGCGGGGGCAGAAGGGATTCGGTCATACTTTCCATCCTGAAGGGAGAATGGGAGGCGGGGCTCAGGATACAACTGGAGCGCCGGCTCTCCTAACAGACGACATATCTTTGAGACAGAAATTTTTCATATTACTGGCCATGCTGCTCAGCGCAGGCAGGACGCAGGGAGCGGATACGGTCAGGGTGGCGCCCGTGAAGCTCCCGCCCGTACTTCAGTCTCCCCTTCGGCAGTTTTCGGGGATGGCCCTGCACGACAGGGTGCTTTACCTGCTCCCGGAAAACCGCACGGATAAGCCGGGATCGGACGGTATCTATAGCCTTCCCCTCGCCGAAATACTGGCGGTGCTGGCGGATACGTCCCGGAGCCCGGACGAACAGGCGGTGAGGAAGTACGACCTGGAGGGCATGGACTACGTCTTCAGCCTTCCCGGCTACGAGGGCCTGGAAGCGTTGGATATTCTCGGAGACGAGTTTTTTATGACTGTGGAGACCGACACGACCAGTTCTTTCGGGTACATCATCAAGGGGAAGATCCGGGACGGCGTTTTCCGGGTGACACCGGTCAGCCTGCCGTTGAAGAAGATCACCGGTCCGGGCGGCAACCAGTTCTTCAATGCCGGGTTTGAGAGCCTGCAGCTGATCGGGGGGAAGCTGCTTTGTCTTTATGAATACAATTACGACGGGGCCGGCTATGCTTACCTGGCGGATACTTCGCTGCGTATCCCGGCTGAAAAAATATTCTTCGAAAAGAAGGTCCCCTTCCGGATTACCGATATCGAGAAGCTGGATGCGTCCGCTTTCCTGGCGCTCAACTATTTTTTCAGGCTGAAAGCGGAGGGGTACTATGCGGAAGGCCTGGACCAGGATGATGAAAGATGGATCACAGGTGTGGATGGGGCGCCCCATCCTTCTTTTGCCAGGATACTCGAAATCCGGGAAACGGCAGCCGGGCGCCTGTCGGTCGAAAGAAGCTGGGTGCTTCCCCAATCGCTGTGGGGGATCAACTGGGAGGGGATGGCGCGGCTGCCCGGCCGGGGCGTACTGCTTATCAATGACCTGTATATGGGAAAGCAGCGGGCCTCTTGCATGATGTTTGTGGAATTGCCCGGTATTGAGAATTAATTAGTAATTTTATTATTTAAAACGAATTGCCTATGTCAGAATTTCAGGCCTATCTGCAGCTAGGATTTGAACACATTACCGACCCCAAAGGATACGATCATATTTTGTTTGTGCTGGCGCTATGTGCGGTTTATACTTTAAAAGACTGGAAAAAAGTGCTGATCCTGGTGACGGCCTTTACCCTGGGCCATTCGATAACCCTCGCCCTGGCTACGTTTAAAGTAGTCAGCTTCCGGTCCGACATCATCGAATTTTTGATACCGCTGACGATACTGGTTACTGCCGTAATTAATTTTTTCGACCAGCCGTCCCGGTATACGCTGATCAGGAAGGAGCGGGATTCCCAGGTGAGGTACCCGCTGGCGCTGGGCTTCGGGCTGATCCACGGGCTCGGCTTTTCCAATTACCTGCACAGCCTGCTGGGCAAAGAGGAAAGCATAACCGTTCCGCTTTTTGCTTTCAACCTGGGGCTGGAGCTGGGTCAGCTGGTCATCGTCACGGTTATCCTGCTGATTTCTTTCGTCGTCATCGATGTGTACAAACAGCAGAAGCAGTCCTGGAATCATATCCTGTCGGGGATTATCGTCGGGATGGCGCTGTCGCTGATCCTGAACAACGAATTTTTTCAGAAGATTTTCTAAGGGCCGCACCGGGATCTTCCGCCAGGCTGCCGAATCAACATTTTTATCTATGAACCACCGGTTTTTATCCTTCTTCTCCGTACTTATGCTGTCTCTCCCGGGATGGAGCCAGCAACTGCCCGTAAATCCGAACTTTAAGACAAACGACCGCTTCGAGCAGCTGGGTACCGTCCTGCCGACGCCCAACACCACGCGTACGGCGTCTGGTGCGCCGGGAAAAGAATACTGGCAGCAGCGGGCGGATTACGACATCAGGGTGGAGCTCGACGAGAAAAACCAGGAGATCATCGGGTCCGGGGTCATCACGTATTACAACAACTCCCCGGATGAGCTGCGCTACCTGTGGCTGCAGCTCGACCAGAACCTGTTTGAAGCGGGGTCTGCCTCGGCCCTGTCCAGGACGGGATCCATCAGCAGCAAGGTAATGAGTCCCGGGCAGGTGAGTGCCCTGGGCGGGGAAAATATGCAGGCTGGGAAGGAGTACGGCTACCGGATCGGGGCGGTCCGGGACAAGGCGGGAAGCCCGCTGAAATATACCATCAACGGCACCATGATGCGCGTGGAGCTCCCGGCAGTCATGAAGCCGGGCAGCAGCTTTGTGTTCAGCGTGGACTGGCGGTATTACATCACCGCCTATTACGGGCGGAGCGGGTATGAATATTTTCCCAAAGACGGCAACAGCAACTACTTTATCGCGCACTGGTTCCCGAGGCTGGCGCCTTACGACGACGTGAACGGCTGGCAGCACAAGCAGTTCCTGGGACAGGGAGAGTTCGCCCTGATATTCGGAAACTATAAGGTAGCCATTACCGTACCCTCCGATCACATTGTGGCGGCGTCCGGCGAATGCCAGAACTATGCGCAGGTGCTGACGGCTGCGCAGCGAAAGCGCCTCAGGGAAGCGGAGACATCCGCCAGGCCGGTAGTGATCGTAACCCAGGAGGAAGCCGTAGAGGCGGAGAAAAGGCTGACGGCACCCGGTAAGAAGACCTGGATATACAAAGCCGACAATGTCCGGGATTTTGCCTTTGCGAGTTCCCGGAAATTTATCTGGGATGCCTGGGCCACCGATGTGTACAACTCAGGACGGAAAATATGGAGCATGTCCTTTTACCCCAAAGAGGGAAATCCCCTGTGGGGGCAGTATTCCACTCGGGTGGTGGAGCACACGCTGCGCTCCTACGGCAAACGGACCTTCGAGTACCCGTATCCTGTCGCCATATCGTGTCATGCGACTGCCAACGGGGGGATGGAATACCCCATGATCAGCTTCAACGGGGGAAGGCCTGAAGAGGACGGGACGTATTCCGAGCAGGTAAAAAACGCCATGATCGGGGTGATCATCCACGAGGTAGGCCACAATTTCTTCCCGATGATCGTCAATTCGGACGAGCGGCAGTGGACCTGGATGGACGAAGGGCTGAACAGCTTCTGCCAGTACCTGGCGGAAAAAGAATGGGACTATGATTTCCCCAGCCGGCGGGGAGAGCCCAGGCTGATCACCGACTATATGTCTTCCGATAAATCCATGTTGTCGCCGGTCATGGCCTCCTCGGACAACGTGGTAGGGCTGGGGCCCAACGCGTATGCAAAGCCGGCTGCGGCGCTGAATATCCTGCGGGAGACCGTGATGGGGCGTGATCTCTTCGACTATGCCTTTAAGGAGTATGCCCGGCGCTGGAAGTTTAAAAGCCCCACGCCGGCCGATTTCTTCCGGACGATGGAGGATGCCTCCGCGGTGGACCTTGACTGGTTCTGGAAGGGATGGTTTTACGGGGTAGACCCGGTAGACCAGGACCTGGTGAACGTAGAGTGGTTCAGCCTCGATTCCCGGAACCCCGATATAGAAAAGCCGCTGGCCAGGTCCGAAGCGCAGCAGAAGTCCAGGACCATCAGCAAGATCCGCGACGAGCCCGACCGGAATTCCACCGTGGTAGCCAGGGACCCGGAGCTGCGCGACTTTTACAGCAGCTATGATCCGTACGAGGTGACGGAAGCAGACCGGCAGCGGTACAATGCGTACCTGAGCAGCCTTTCGGAAAGCGAGCGTGCGCTGGCAGCGGGCAACCGGAATTTCTATGCGCTCACCGTAAAAAACAAAGGCGGGCTGGTGATGCCTGTGGTCGTGCGGATGGAATTTGCGGACGGGACCGATTCGGTGGCGCGTTTTCCGGCGGAGATCTGGAGATTTAACGATGCGCAGGTGCAGAAGGTCATCGTTACCGACAAGAAAGTGGTGCAGTGGACGTTGGATCCCTTTTTTGAGATCGCGGACATCGATACGGCAAATAACAGCTTTCCCAGGGTGCAGAAGCCAACCCGTTTCCAGATGTTTAAGCAGGAGCAGCAGAAACCGCGCAACCCTATGCAGCAGAGCGGACCTTTGCCCGGCAGGTTGGGAACGGGGCCGTCCCGGGATTAGCGGTACAGTTTGCAGCTGATTCAGGTGGATATGGAGGTTTGATTTGGAAATATGTGATAATTATATTATATTTATAGCATAATTTTGTTATAATCGCTCGCCTGTATTTCATTTTAATTAATACATTTGTACAAAATATCATAAAAGCAGTATATGGCACAATCTGTTGACAGAGAAAGCAAATTAAAAGCGCTCCAGACGACCCTCGAAAAGCTCGATAAAGCATATGGCAAGGGGACTGTCATGCGGCTGAGCGACAGCAAGGTAATGGATGTCCCGGTGATTTCGACCGGCTCCCTCGGGCTTGACCTTGCGCTGGGTATAGGCGGCGTTCCGCGGGGGCGGATCATTGAAGTCTACGGCCCGGAATCTTCGGGTAAAACTACCCTCGCCATGCATTGTATTGCGGAGGCCCAGAAGTCGGGCGGACTGGCCGCTTTTGTGGACGCCGAGCATGCCTTTGACCGCTCCTATGCGGAGAAGCTGGGGATCGACATGGAAAACCTGCTGATTTCCCAGCCGGACAACGGGGAGCAGGCGCTGGAGATTGCCGAGCACCTGATCAGCAGCGGTGCTTTGGATATTATCGTGATCGATTCGGTGGCGGCGCTCGTACCGCGTGCCGAGCTGGAGGGAGAAATGGGGGACAGCAAGGTCGGACTTCAGGCCCGCCTGATGTCACAGGCGCTGAGGAAGCTGACCGGGGTGATCAGCAAGACCGGCTGCGCCTGTATTTTTATTAACCAGCTCCGTGAAAAGATCGGCGTCATGTACGGAAGCCCCGAGACTACCACCGGAGGTAATGCTTTGAAATACTACGCGTCGGTCAGGCTGGACATCAGGAGAGTAGGCCAGATCAAGGAAAGCGCGGACAATATACTCGGCAACCGGACGAAGGTGAAGGTCGTGAAGAATAAGCTTGCGCCGCCTTTTAAAGTCATCGAATTCGATATCATGTACGGGGAAGGCATTTCCAAAGTCGGGGAGGTCATCGACCTGGCGGTGGAATTGAACATCGTCAAGAAGTCGGGCTCCTGGTTCAGCTACGAAGCCAACAGGCTGGGCCAGGGACGGGATTCGGTGAAGGAGCTTTTGAAAGACAACCCGGAGCTTCTCGA
>JBEBSO010000199.1:0-6702 GCA_040394275.1 Telluribacter sp. | reverse complement strand
TTTTTCCAGGATTGGGAGTATACCGAGCGCGTCGAATTTGCCGGGGAATTTTCGGTAGAGTCGGCGATCATCGAGTCCGAAGCGGCGGAAATCAACGTCAGAAAGCTGCAGCGGGTAATGGGCGGCCTGAGCAAACGGCAGCGCGAGGCCATCTACCTGAAGTTCTACCAGGAGATGGACAACGAGCAGATATCTTCCATGATGTCGATCAACAGCCAGTCGGTACGAAACCTGATACACACGGCCATTAAATCTCTGCAGAACGCCTGGTTTACGGGTGGAGAATAAATTTTTCATATAAAACCCAGTACAAAACCCCGGCGGATCCCTATTGGTATTTTAAAACCGAATGCATTTATGAGCGACAACGAGTTTACGGTAGAAAGGCTGGTCCTGGACGACTACTTCCGGAAATGGGTGCAGGGGCAGCTTCCGGAGGAGGATACCTACTGGGAAACCTGGCTGGCCGGGGCTCCGGACCGGTCGGAACTGGTAGACCAGGCCAGGTTTGTTTTGGACGCTTTTCGTATGGAGCACGAGGTTTTGAACGAACAGCGGGTAAAGGAGAATGTCCGGAAAATCATCACCGGCGTGGAAAGGGAAGAGGCGCCCGAAAAATATGCATGGTATACCTATGGTTGGAAGACAGCGGCAGTGATCGCCCTGGCTGCCGTCTTTTCCTGGTGGCTGGTGCAGCGGGGCGGACATACCCCGTACGATACCATGGTGGAGGCAAGGGGGACGAAGACCATTGAAAAGATCAACAACGCCGACAGCCCCCTGACCATCAGCCTGAGCGACGGGTCGTCGATCACGCTGCAACCCGGCAGCAGGCTGAGCTACCCGGAGGAATTTGACCGGGACAAGCGCGAGGTGATCCTTTCGGGCGAGGGCTTTTTTGACATTGCGCGGGATCCGCAACGTCCTTTCAGGGTATATGCCAACGAGATTGTGGCCAGGGTATTGGGCACGAGCTTCCACATCAGGGCCTACGAGCAGGATGCTGATGTCAGGGTGAGGGTAGTCACCGGGAAAGTCTCCGTGCTGGCCCCGAAAGCCTTAAACAGGTCTCATGGCGGCGGCTTGCCGGAAGGGTTGATCCTGACGCCGAACCAGATGGCCATCTATGCCAGGACGCCGGAGAAGCTGACGCGTACCCTTGTCGAAAACCCGGGGATACTCAAAAATTCAGCGAAGAGATCAAGCGATTATAATTTTGACGACACGCCCGTGACGCAGGTTTTCCGCGCGCTGGAAGAAGGTTACGGCGTACCTATTGTCTACAATGCAGACCAGCTTGCAGGCTGCACCGTAACGGCTCCGCTTGAAAACGAAAACCTGTACGAAAAGCTGGATATGATCTGTAAGGTAATACGCGCCAGCTATGAAATAGTGGATGCGCAGGTGGTGATCACCAGCAAAGGATGCGAATAGGAAACCATTAAGAATACGTAATACACCCGGAGAGATCCGGAAGCTGAAATTTCCATGTAACCGGAAAAAAGGTCTGTGATGCCGTTACATCACAGACCTTCGAAATCCCTGAATCCGTGCGGGACCGGCACGCTGTCTGGCGTGCCCCAGGGGAGTTTTTGTCTTTTTTTTCAACAAAACCCAAGCAAGTTTATGAAAAAAATCTTATTAAACCCAGCCTTTTGGCTTAAAGTCATGCGAATATCTTCCGTTCAGATCGTTTTGCTGCTGGTGTTTGGCGGTATCTCGTCGGCCGCCGATATTGAAGCGCAGGTATTGGATAAGCTGGTGTCGGTCCATGTCGAAGGCCAGGGAATCGGTAAGGCGCTTCGGCAGATCGAAAAACAGGCTACCATCAGGTTTGTATTCAGTCCGCAGGTAATCAAGTCCGGGCAGAAAATCAATATCAGGTCACAGCAGGAGCGGCTCGGAGAGCTCCTGGAAAAGATGCTCGTACCGCTGGGAATCAGGTACGAAGTATCCGGGAAATATATTCTGCTGAGCGACGACGCGGGAAAGACGCTGCCGCCGGAAGAGCGCAATTCCGCCGCGCTTCCCCCGGACCCGGACCGGGTGGTCAAAGGAAAGGTAACAGGTGAAAACGGCGAAGCGCTTCCGGGCGTAAGCGTAGTGCTGAAGGGTACCCGGAGGGGAACCATCTCGGCGGCGGACGGGAGCTTTGAGCTGGCCGTTCCGGAGGACGGAAACGACAGGCTGGTTTTCTCCTTCGTGGGCTACCTGCCGCGGGAAATCGAAATAGGAACCAGGGGCGTCGTGGATATGGTCCTGAAAGTAGACGAAAAAAGTCTCGAGGAGGTGGTCGTGGTAGGATACGGGGTGCAATCGAGGGAGACGTTGACGACCTCCGTTACCAAGCTGGATGCAAAAGTGCTGGAGAATATTCCCTATGCCAACGCTACCGCCGCCCTGCAGGGAACTGTTTCGGGCGTACGCGTGCAGAACACCAGCGGTCAGCCGGGTGTCGCCCCGCGTGTGATTGTAAGGGGAGGCACGTCTATAAACAATCCGAACGGGGCCGCTCCCATGTATATAGTCGACGGGGTCATCCGTCCGGATATGAATAACATCAATGCCCGGGACATCGAATCCATTCAGGTGCTGAAGGATGCCGCCGCTACCTCCGTTTACGGTGCAAGGGGATCCAACGGCGTCGTGATTATCACCACCAAATCAGGGAAATCCGGTAAAACTACCATTAACTATAATTATGACCTGGCTACGTCAAAGGTGGCAAAAACCTACGACCTGCTTTCGGCGAGGGATTTTATATACTTTCAAAGGCAGGGGATCTACATAACAGCCACCAGGAAAAACCCCAGCCAGCTTCCGAATCTCGGGATTGCAAGCGCGGGCGGCACAGGCAACGACCTCACCAACCTGACCCAGTATACCACGCAATACCTGACCCCCGAAAACCAGCATAAGCTGAACGAAGGATGGCAAAGCATGCAGGATCCGATCGATCCGTCCGGGACGATCATTTTCCAGGAAACGGATTTTAACGCGCTCACTTTCCGGACCGGTATATCTCACAACCACAATATATCCGTATCGGGCGGGACGGAGAAGGCGACATTCAACGGCGGGATAGGGTATCTCAACAACAACGGGACTGCCGTTCATTCATTTTACAGGCGGTTGTCTGTCAACCTGAACGGCGACCTCAAAGTCAGGGACAACCTCACCGTATTCGGGCGGGTGCTTTACGCAGATACGGATTTCAACAACCTGGGAACGGGCCTGTTCGGTGACCCGTTCGGATCGGGCGGTATTCCTGCACCGACGATGAAATACAAATACGAGGACGGCACCCTCGCTCCCGGAGGAATATACGGCGGCATTTACAACCGGCAGGACCGGAAAAATACCAGCTACAATTTTACCCTGGTTTCGGGCGCACGCTGGGACATTTTGCCCGGGTTGTCATTTGAGCCCCAGCTGTCCATTTACAGGACGGACACGGACAGCAGGTTTTTTCAGAAAACCTACCTGGATGCCCTGGGCAACCGCAATGCCGGTACGCGCGATGCCAACGGCTCGAATGTGAAGCTGATACAACGCCAGGCCGATGCCGTTTTGTCCTATGTCAGGGTGTTTGGCCACACGCATAACCTGGAGGCCAAAGCGGGATTTTCTTATTTCGGAAGGGAAAACAGCAGCCTGAGCGCGGCCGGACGCAATGCCGCATCGGATCTCGTCCCGACGCTGAATGCCTCGGGAACACCCGTCACTGTCAGCAGCGCGGTATCGAAACAAGCTATCCTGGGATATTTTTCGAGGATCAATTACGACTACATGCAAAAATATCTCCTGACGCTCAACGCCCGCTTTGACGGGGCCTCCAACCTGGGGGGAAACCATAAATGGGGGTTCTTCCCGGGCGTTTCGGCAGGATGGAACCTGCACAGGGAGGAGTTCTGGAAGCAGTTGCCCGACGACTTGTCGCAGCTGAAGCTGCGGGCAAGCTACGGCGTGAACGGCAACATAGGCAACCTCGGCGACTACCAGGCGCAGGGACAGTATAACGTGGGCATCCAGTACGGAGGCATCGCCGCCATCCAGAATACGGTATTGGCCAACCAGGCCCTCAAATGGGAGGAGTCCCGGACATTTGATGTGGGCCTCGATCTGGGCCTGTTCAACAACAGGCTGAGCATGCTGCTGGACTACTACAAACGGCTGACCGAAAACCTGATAACGTCCCTGACCTTGCCGCACTCTACCGGTTTCGGAAGCATCCTCACCAATCTGGGAAGCCTTGAAAACAAGGGGCTGGAGATCGAACTGACCGCGCGCCTGTTTCCCGGTTCCCATCCGTTTCAATGGGACATTTCCTTTAATGCTTCCAAGGTAGAAAACAAAATACGCAGGCTGCCCGATAACGGGGTGGAGAACAACCGGATCGGGGGAATATCAATATGGGATCCCGCAAAAAAGGAGTATGCCTGGATGGGCGGCCTCCAGGAAGGAGGCAGAATGGGAGATTTATTCGCCTACAGGCAGCTGGGAATTTACGCTACCGATGACGAAGCGGCCGCCGGCCCGGTAGATATGCTGGTGGTCGGCGCAGACAAGACCAAGTACGGCGGCGACGTCAATTGGCTCGATTCGGACAACAACGGCATAATCGACGCGCGGGACCGCGTATATGTCGGCAATATATACCCTACCTGGACAGGGGGGCTTTCCAGCTCGCTCTCTTTCAAGAATATCAATCTATTGATCAGAACGGACTATACTACCGGGCATACCTCGCAGAATGAGACAAGGCAGCGGCTTTTGCAGCAGACGACGGGCCAGAACGCGCTGCATGCCGACCTGCTCCGGTCGTGGCAGAAGCAGGGAGATGTTACCGATATTCCCAGGTTCTATTGGGCTGATCAGCAGGCACAGGCAAATTACAGCCGGCTAAACTCCGAATTTTTCGAGCGGGGTGATTTCCTGGCGCTCCGGGAGGTTACGCTGTCTTACTTCCTCACGGACAAGCTTCTTCAGAAACTCCGGCTGAATGGTCTCCGGCTGAACCTGACCGGGAACAACCTGCACTATTTCACCGGCTACAGGGGACTTAACCCGGAGGAAGGCGGAACGGATTACGGCCGGTACCCGATCCCGCGGAATATCATATTCGGCGTCAATATCGTGTTATAGAAATCTTTATACAGGGCCATATGCGGGACGCTCCGGAGCATCCCCTCCGGCCTTAAAAATTCAAACTGAAAATAGACAGATGAAAAAAATAACCGGTTTACTGTTTGCGCTGATCTTTTCCTCATGTACCGGCGAGCTCATGCTGGAACCCGTCAGCCAGATTTCCAACGCATCCTTCTGGAAAACGGAATCGGATGCCAACGGCGCGCTGTACGGGATGTATGCCAGGCTGAGGACACAGGCGGCTGAAAATTTCTTTTTCTGGGGGGAAGCCAGAAGTGAGGTGATGGGCAACAGCCTGTCCGTAAGCCCCTACGCGGTATACTTCAACAACCTCCTGGATGCCAATACCGCCGGCCCGGGCTGGCAGGGAATGTACACCGTAGTGCATGACGCCAACCTGCTCCTCAAATACGTGCCGGGCATCACATTTACTTCCCAGGATACCAAAAACAACATATTGGCCCAGGCGTATACGACCCGCGCCTTCGTGTATTTCCTGATGGCGAAAACCTGGGGAGATCTTCCGTTGATCACCAGCCCGACGGAAGGATACGACTCCGAAACTATCCAGAAAGAGCGGACGACCCGGGAAAAGATATTCGACCTGATCAAGGAGGACCTGGACGAGGCGATCCGGTTGTTTCCAAACAACAATTTTACGGCCGGGAGAAATGTGTGGTCCAGGCCCTCCGCGCATGCCCTGAAAGGCGACGTTTATCTGTGGACGGCCAGGCAATTGAACGGGGGAAACCAGGATTTGCAGGTGGCCCTGGGCGCATTGGAGGAAGCCGAACGTTCGGATGTGGCATTGCTCAGCGATTTCGGAAGCATTTTTGACTATACCAACAAAGGGAATAAAGAGATTCTTATGGCGGTACGGTTCCAGGATGTGGAAGTGACGAATAATATTTTTGTCACCATGTACATATCCGCGGCGGAGTTCCCCTCCAATATCGCGACCGACGCCGCGACCCGGGAAGCCGTAGGCACGGTGGCAGGCAACAACTACTGGGCGCCCACAGCTTTGGTAAGAGGCCGGTTTTCGGACGACGACCGGCGGAAGAAAGCATCCTTCACGGAGATATATACTGCCGGACAGGGCGGGAGCACCTTCTATGCTTCGCTGGTTTCAAAGTTTAACGGGGTGGTGATCGGCGGCGCCAGGAGGTTCCTGGACGATATCGTACTTTACCGGTACGCCGATGTCCTGCTGATGAAGGCGGAAGCAAAGAATGCGTTGGGCGGAGATCCTTCCCCCGAAATCAACCAGGTGCGAAAACGCGCCTACGGCGACAATTATCCCGGTCATATCTTCATTTCCGGCAGCAGGGAGCAGAACGACGAGGCCATATTGACGGAGCGGCTGCTGGAGCTGGTATTTGAAGGAAAGAGATGGTGGGACCTGGTCAGGTTCGGCAAGGCCTTTGAGAAGGTTCCGTCACTCCGCGACAGAACCGGCAGAGACCATCTCCTGTTGTTCCCCATTTCCGAAACTACCCTCAGCCTGGAGACGAAAATCAGGCAGAATCCCGGCTATTCGCAGTAGTCGTAATT
>JBEBSO010000198.1:0-6716 GCA_040394275.1 Telluribacter sp. | reverse complement strand
CGGTCCGCCGCCCCGGAAGTAGGATTATTCCGGCGAAATGAGCCGCAGGCGAATTTGATCTGTCCATAATAAATTATAGGAAAATCTACAGATCAATTCCATTTGACCTTAAACATCAGTAGAAAAATAAACAAATGAAATTGACATTTTGGGGAGCGGCCCGGCAGGTGACGGGTAGCATGTACCTGCTTGAGGTGGATGACTACCGGGTACTGATCGATTGCGGCCTGGATTTTGACAGGGACGAAAAGCAGAGGAAAGAATTGTATGAGGCCCAGAATGGTGTTTTCCCCTTCGACGTCACGCTGATAAATACGGTGCTGCTGACCCATGCGCACATTGACCACTCCGGCAACATCCCCAACCTGTATAAAGAGGGGTTTGAAGGGCGGGTGATCTGTACGGATCCTACTTATGCGCTTACCGCGATTTTGCTGAAAGACGCGGCCGGACTGAACCAGAAGCGGCTGAATGCGTACAGCGGCGGCAAGAAGCGGAAAGGGAAAAGAAAGGAGCTGCCCGGCGACCTGTACCTGGAAAAACAGGTAAACGACGCGCTGGAAAATTTTGTCACGGTTTCCTTCGGGAAAAAGTACCGGATCGCGGATCATGTGACGGTTACGTTCATTCCTGCCGGCCATTTGCTGGGGGCAGCCCATGTCTACATCGAAGCCTGGGAGGCGGGCGTGAAGAAGACCATTTGCTTTTCGGGCGACATCGGCCGGAAGAACTACCCGCTGCTGGTCGATCCGCAGGAGGTGCCGCAGGCAGATTACCTGGTATGTGAATCCACCTACGGCAACCGGCTGCATGAAGATATGCGCAGCCCCGAGGAAGCGCTCGCAGATGTGATCAAAAGGACCTGCGTGGATATCCCCGGGCGGCTGATTATTCCTTCTTTCAGTGTCGGCCGGACGCAGGCTTTGCTATACACCCTGAACAAGCTGTACCTGTCCGGCCTGCTTCCGCCGCTGAAGGTGTTTTCCGACAGCCCGCTCGCCTACGCCAGCTCAAGGGTCTACCAGCGGTACGTGAAAGGGATGAACCGCCAGGCCCGGGAGTTCTGCGAGGAGAACAGGTCGTTGTTTGATTTTGACAACCTGGTGTACCTGGAAAGCCCCGAGGCGTCACGATCGGTGGCCAACTATCACGAACCCTGTATCATCATCTCCTCTTCGGGGATGATACAGGGCGGACGGGTGGAGTACCATGTGGCGGCAAATATCGAAAATCCTTACGCTACGATTCTCCTGATTGGTTATGCAGCTGAAAACACGCTGGGCTGGAGGCTGATGAACGGGCAGGACACCCTTTCGATAAAGGGAAAACAGGTCCAGGTTTTAGCGAATATTGAAAAAATTGACGTATTTAGCGGCCATGGTGACACCCATGATTTGGTGGCATTTGTTAAAACCCAGGACGCCGCCAGCCTGAAAAAAGTGTTCCTGGTACATGGTGAATCCCTGAGTATGGAGGATTTCAGGCAGACATTGGGCCTGCATGGTTATGCGAATGTAGAAATACCGGAAAGAGGAAGCGTGTATGAGCTGTGAGCCGCAATGGCCGGACGGTACAAATTGTAAAATCAACTTTTAATGAGAACATATCTTGATTTTGAAAAGCCGATAGCCGAGCTCGAGGCGAAGCTGGCCGAGATGAAGAACCTGGCTATTGAAAATAACGTGGACGTAAGCGGGGCTACCAAGTCGTTGGAGGACAGCATCGAAAGGCTTCAGAAGGAGATTTTTGAAAACCTGACGCGCTGGCAGCGGGTACAGCTGTCCCGCCACCCCGACAGGCCTTACACACTGGACTATATCGATTTGTTTTGCGAGGAGTTTATAGAGCTGCACGGTGACAGGCAGGTCCGCGACGACCCGGCCATCGTGGGCGGGTTTGCGACGATCGGCGGAGAGACGGTCATGCTGATCGGCCAGCAAAAGGGGCGCAACACGAAGCAGCGGCAGCACCGCAACTTCGGGATGCCCAATCCGGAAGGCTACCGGAAGGCGCTGCGGCTGATGAAGCTGGCCGAAAAATTCAACAAGCCCATCGTCACGCTTATCGATACGCCGGGCGCTTTTCCGGGCATGGAGGCGGAAGAGCGCGGCCAGGGAGAGGCCATTGCCCGCAACCTCAAAGAAATGTTTATGCTCAAAGTGCCGGTGATATGCATCGTGATCGGGGAAGGCGCATCGGGCGGCGCGCTCGGCATTGCCATCGGCGACAAAGTCTTTATGCTTGAAAATACCTGGTATTCGGTCATATCTCCTGAAAACTGCTCTACCATCCTGTGGCGTAGCTGGGATTTTAAGGAACAGGCCGCCGATGCCATGAAGATCACGGCCCGTGACATGACCGGGCTGGGCCTGGTGGACGGGATCATCCCCGAGCCCCTGGGCGGCGCGCACCTTGATCACGAGGTGATTGCGGCGTCCGTCAGGGAGGTAATCCTGGCCAACCTGCGTGAACTGAGCAAGCTGTCGCCGGAAGAAAGAATCAACACCAGAATCGGGAAATTCTGCTCCATGGGGGTTGTAATGGAAAATTGACAGGCTCCATGGCTGATAAAGGTACCATCCGGAATATTGTATTTGATCTGGGCGGCGTGATACTCGACATCGATATCCCGCGTACTTTCCGTGCGTTCGCCAGTCTTACCGGCACGACGGAAGACAGCGTCCGTGATAAATTTAATTCCGCTGCTTTATTTGCACAGTTTGAAACGGGCCGGCTGGACAGCCCGGCTTTCAGATCGGCCGTTCGCGATCTCGCCGGGATGCACCTGGACGATTGCGTGATAGACCTGGCGTGGAACATGCTCCTGCTGGATATCCCCGTTGAGCGGGTGGCGCTGATCCGGAGGCTTATCCCCAGGTACCGGGTATTTCTGCTGAGCAATACCAGCGCGATCCATATGGAGGAGGTCAGGGCCATCTTCCGGGCCGGTCACGGACCGGGCGGTATTGACGAGTTGTTTGAGAAGATGTTCCTCTCCTATGAAATGGGGGTGATGAAGCCGGATGCCCGGATCTACCGGGAAGTTTTGTCCGGTGCGGGTATCCTTCCGGAAGAGACCCTGTTTCTCGACGATAATGAAGACAACGTCAGGGGAGCTGCGGCGGCAGGCATCCGGACCATCCATGTGTGCAAGCCGCTGACCATCCTCGATTACCTGAAAGACTATGCAGATTAAAAACCGTTCAGGCGTCATCCAGGCTGTCCTGTTCATCCTGACCGTCGTTACGACTACCCTGGCGGGGTCCGAATGGATCACGGGCAGGAGTTATTTTCAGGGAGAGCGCCTGCTGCAGTGGGAGGATTTTGTCAACGGATTCCATTTTTCCATCCCTTTTCTCCTGGTGCTGACGGTACATGAGTTTGGCCACTACTTTGTGGCCAGGTCGCACCAGGTAAAGGTGACCCTGCCGTATTATATCCCTTTCTGGTTCGGGATCGTGCAGAGCATAGGCACCATGGGGGCTTTCATACGGATCAGGTCTTTTGTCCGGTCCCGCAGGATATTTTTTGACATCGGGGTGTCGGGCCCGCTGGCCGGGTTTGCGGTGGCGCTGGTGCTGCTCTGGTATGGCTTTACCCACCTGCCCCCGTTGGACTATATATTTTCCATACATCCCGATTACGAGCGTTACGGGGCTTCTTACGGGATGTTCGTGTATGAAAATACCGAAGGCAACATCGCTTTGGGAGACAACCTGCTTTTCTGGTTTTTTAAAAGCTACATCGCCGATCCGGCGCTGCTGCCCCATGATTTTGAGATCATCCATTATCCTTACCTGTTTGCCGGCTATCTCGCATTGTTTTTCACCTCGCTGAACCTGATCCCGATCGGGCAGCTGGACGGCGGTCACGTGCTGTACGGGATGATCGGGAAGCGGGCTTTTAACGTGACGGCACCGGTGCTGTTCGTTGCCTTTACCGTGTA
This sequence comes from Telluribacter sp., assembly GCA_040394275.1. GTDB lineage: Bacteria > Bacteroidota > Bacteroidia > Cytophagales > Spirosomataceae > JBEBSO01. Next base: position 2,770 of record JBEBSO010000198.1, on the reverse strand, counting down.
CGCGGGGCTTGGCTTGTTCAGGCCGGATGAATTTGCGATAGCCGGGGACGCTGCATTTTACGGGTTGCTCCTCAATCTCCTGATTTACATCTTCTTCCTGTACGTATGCTTCAGGAATATCAGCGACAATTTCTCGACGCCCGTGATACTCAGCTTGTCGGTGGTGCTCGTGCAGCTGGGGATTTCCGCCTGGCAGCCGTACTGGGAAGGTTATCCCGGGTTCCTTGCCTTCATCTTTGTGCTGGGCCGTTTTCTGGGAATCCGCCACCCGGAGACGGCAGACGATAGTACACCTGTCGGTGCCGGTCGTATAGTGTTGGGATGCCTGGCGCTGATTATATTCGTCATCAGCTTCAGTCCCAAACCGTTTATCTTTATCTGATCCGGTAGAAAAACCCGTTTTCTTGGTATTATGCTGAACCGACTGTTCTTATTTCTCTTCAGGAAGAACGGCTGGCGTATCCTGGGGAAGGTGCCCCGGTATTTGCCCAAGGCGATCTGGGTCGTGGCGCCCCACCATTCAAATAAAGACTTTTTCCTGGGTCTCGGTGCCAGGGCGGCCATCGGCATCCCTATCGGTTTCCTGGCGAAGAAAGAGCTCTTCAGGTGGTATTCCGCCTGGATTTTCAGGGGATTGGGCGGGTTCAGGGTCGATCGTTCCAGGGCCAGCAACCTGGTGGCGGATGTGGCGGATACCTTCGCAAAGCACGATGTCATGCACATCGCCATCGCGCCTGAGGGGACGAGGAAAGACGTGGCAAAGCTTCGGACGGGTTTCTATTTTATGGCCCTGCGTGCCGGAGTGCCCCTGGTCCTGGTGGGTTTCGACTACCCGGGACGCGAGGTCGTACTGGGTGAGCCGTTTTACCCGTCAGGGGATTTCGAAAAAGATATGCAGGTGATATACCGCTTTTTTACGTCCATCCGGGGAAAGCGAAAAACCTGGCTGAGACAGTACGAGGAGACCGGTCGGATCCCGCCGCGAAGCTAGCGGCAACGGGATCCGACCGGGGCCTTTTATGGTTTGACCAGCCGGAAGGTTTTCCGCCCGGCCGGAAGCCGGGTTTCGAGCAGATAGATGCCGGGGCCGTACATCGGGCTGCTCAGGTCCAGGACTTCCTTCCTGATGAAGCCGTTTCCCTGCGCAGTACTTTCCTTAAGGACTTTCCCCGAAAAATCCGTCAGCCGGTAGCTGATAAATTCCGATTCGGGAATCTGGAAAGCGAGGTTGAACAAGCCGCTGGCAGAAGGATTGGGATAGAGCGTGGGGGCAAACCCGTCTTCAAAAATGACAGATCTGAGATCGGAGTAGCTGAATGATCCGTCGCGGTCGACCAGCTTGAGCCGGTAGTAATAGTTGCCGCTTTTGAAGGGATTGTCATCGACGAACCGGTAGTGGTTGCCGGTATTTTCCCCTCCCCGGCCGTGTATCTCCTGGATCTTGACAAACCGGTTCAGCTTCAGCGCTTCGTTGCCCGCGGCCGCCTCGATTTCAAACCGGCTGAAGTTCACTTCCGACGCAGTGCTCCAGCTGAGAACGACGTTTTTGTTTTCCTGTCTGACGGCGGTGAAGCGTTCCAGGGTAACCGGGAGCGGCGCATTGTAGTTCATCCCGGCGGTGCTGAACCAGAATTCCGAAAAGCTGCTGATGGAGAATTCGGCGTAGTACCCCTTTCCATAAGGCCGTTTGGTTACGTTGGCAGCCTGGATAAAGCTCCAGTTCCCGGCATTGTTGTTATCGATTGTGCCGTCTTCTTTTGACCGGTCCGGGTGACTGTACTTGCTGATCCCCAGGTGGAGCACGGAAGCCGGCTTGGCGCAGGATACACATCCTTCTGCCTGTATCGCTGCTTCCGCGTCCTGGTCGGTAAAGTAGAGCCGGATGGTGACCGGGGCAGACACGCCGGAGTTGGCCGGCTTGATCGTAAAATTCCGGTTGAGGTAATATTGCCCATCGTTGAACCGTGCGCTTCCCTGGTGGACATAAGTATGCACACTGGTCTGACCCAGGTTGTTATTGCCGGGGTTGACCGAGGCGATGAGCTCGTTGTTTGCCGTAAAATCATGCCAGCTGCTGCCGGATCCGACGGTGACGGTGGCGGATTCGACCGGTGAGGCCGAGCTGGAAATGTCGCGGACTTTGTCGTAGATATGAATGTCGTCGATGGCGATCCCCTCGCGGTTGTTATAAAGGTCGGAGGACAGCACAAACCTGAGCCGCAGGTTGGAGCCGTCTCCCGGGCCGGGCAGGGGGAGCGGAATCGTGGCCACATGCCACCGGGTATAATTCGAGGCGCTCCATACCGCGTGGTCTCCGTAGCTTTTATTGTACCAGTTGACGCCCTGGCCGGTTTGGCCCAGCTTCACCCAGCTTGCGCCGTCATAGGAATATTCGAGGTAAGCGCCGTCGCACAGGTTGCCCTCGCAGCTCTCGAGGTCGATGGCCATCATAAAGCTCAGCGTCGGCTGGCTCATGCCGCCGATGTTCAGGCAGGGGGAATACAGGTAGGAGGCTTCGTCGTCATTGTGATTGCCTGAAAGCCGCGTTTTCCAGGCCCGGCTGCCGCTGGCCGCCTTGTTTATTTTGGCGGATGACGGCATGCCGTATTCCCAGGAATTCCGCGTTCCTCCCGAAAACCAGTTGCCCTGGCCGGATTCGAAGTCCTGGAAGTAAGGGAAAGAGGAGATGACGGGGTTATTGGTAACGGAAATGGACTGCGTATTGTTGGCGGAGTGACTGTCGGTGGACAGGTCGACCCATACTTCTATC
>JBEBSO010000197.1:0-6719 GCA_040394275.1 Telluribacter sp. | reverse complement strand
TTCGGAACCACAATCCGACGCTCTAACCAGCTGAGCTACAATCTCCGTTTCGAGGTGCAAACATAACAGGCAGGTTTATATTTTGCAACTATCATGTACCTGTTTTTTTATAAACCTGCCTGTTTTTTTTACTTCTTAGCGGCTTTATAAGCACTTTCTGCTGTATTCCAGTCTACTACATTCCAATAGGCGTCGATGTAGTCCGGGCGCTTGTTCTGGTACTTCAGGTAGTAGGCATGTTCCCATACGTCAAGGCCGATTACCGGCGTCCCTTTCACGTCTGCAACATCCATCAGGGGGTTGTCCTGGTTGGGGGTAGAAGTGACGGCAATTTCCCCGTTCGCAGTGACCACCAGCCACGCCCATCCGGAACCGAAACGGCCGGTTGCAGCCTTCTTGAATTCGTCTTTGAACGCACTGAATGAGCCGAATTTCGCATCAATGGCCTTAGCCAGTTCTCCTACCGGGTTGCCTCCGCCGGAAGCCGACAGGGATTGCCAGAAGAACCGGTGATTCCAGTGCCCTCCGCCGTTGTTTCTGACGGCCGGGGCATATTTGCCGGCATTGGCGACGAGCTCCTCCAGGCTTTTGCCTTCCAGGTCTGAGCCTGTCACTGCGTTATTGAGGTTGGTGACATACGCCTGGTGGTGGCGGTCGTGGTGGATTTCCATGGTCAGCGCATCAAAATGCGGCTCCAGGGCATCATTCGCATAAGGTAATGGATCTAAGGTAAATGCCATTTCTTTTTCGTTTAGATGATATAAAGTTGAAGTATCGTTCTCTTTGGGTAACAGCAGAAAACCGGTTTATGTTCTTAACCTGCTGAAAAAAATGTGAAGCAGCGCCCTGGATTCAGCCGCGAGCACATCGCTTTTCAGCAATGTTTTGGGGTGAAGCATACGGGGATTGGTCAGCCGGAAGCCACGCTTCTCGTCTGCGGCTCCGAATACCACCCGGCCGATCTGCGACCAGAAAAGCGCGCCTGCGCACATGGGGCAGGGTTCGAGCGTCACATACAGGGTGCAGTCCTTCAGGTATTTTGCGCCAAGGTGCTGTGCAGCCGCCGTCACCGCCAGTATTTCGGCGTGGGCGGTCACGTCCCGGAGCAGCTCGGTCTGGTTGCAGGCCCGGGCGATGACGCGGTCCTGGCAGGTAATCACCGCACCTACGGGGATTTCACCCGCCGCCAGCGCAATCTCCGCCTGGGCAAGCGCCTGCTCCATAAAGTATTCGTCGCTGAAAAGCGGGGTACGGGGTTTGGACACGTTGCTGCTTTTACTGCTTTTTCATCGGAACTGTCCCGCAAAGGTTATTGAAAGGCAAGCTGCCGGGCCTGTCATAATGGCCCGGAGCTCAGCGTATCGCCGTTCCTTTTGTGACGATCCCCGGGTTATTTACGGGTAGTGCGTTGAGGCAGGTGCGAATCGTCGATGCCGTAGGCTTTAACCACCGCGTCGTAGTCGGTCAGATCAACCGCTGCTTTGCGGGCGCCGGCAAAATCGGCCGGCACTACAACGACCCGGAAGATCTGGTTGGACAGGTAGTTGGCCGTCAGGGTAGACAAGTCAAAGTTGCCTTCCAGGAAAAAACTCACGTCGGTGGTCGTAAAGTCGAAATTATAGCTGAAAATTCCCTTGTCCCGCATGAAGACGGTCTGCGGAAGCGCTCTCCAGATTTCAAAGACTTTCCCGTTTTCCTCCACTTCCTCCCAAAGGATATACACAAGGACCACGTCGCTGGGCAGCACCGTAATCTGGCTGGCGGGGAATATAAAAAGGTTGCGGAAGCCGTTTGCCTGGTTGAAGCTGACGACCTGCTCGAAGGCCTTGCTGATGTCTCCCTGCGGCCCCTGGGGACCCTGCGGACCGGGAGGGCCTTCCATACCTTGCGCTCCCCTGGGGCCTTCGCACCCGGTTATCATTACGGAGGCGGCGATAAAAAACAATGTGATAAACTTCTTCATTTGTGTTGCGGTTGATTGATCTGGTTAAACAAATATCCCCTGGATACCGGCCCGGGGCGCAGCGGCCCTGCCTGCTTCCTGTTAAGGAACGGGCGGAGGCGGTAAGAAATTACCCCTGTTAAAAAAAAGCCCTGTCCGTCCCCGGAAGAGACAGAACAAGGCCATTTTTGTATAACCGGGATGGTTATTTCTTCGCGGGAGCAGGCGCGATCATGACGATCATCCGCTTTCCCTCCAGCTTGGGTTCCATTTCCACCTTACCATACTCCGCGAGGGCCTCGGTAAAACGATTGAGCAGGTTTACCCCGCGCTCTTTGTATACGATCGTTCTTCCGACAAAATGCACGTAAGCCTTCACCTTGGATCCCTCTTTCAGGAAGTTGGTGGCATGCTTCAGCTTAAACTCGAAATCATGATCGTCGGTATTGGGCCCGAAGCGTATCTCTTTGATGACTACCTTCTGGGCTTTGGCTTTTATTTCTTTCTGCTTCTTTTTCTGTTCGTACTTGAATTTGGAGTAATCCACTATTTTGCAGACCGGGGGGACAGCTGCCGGGGCAATCTCTACGAGATCCAGGCCCTGGGCCTGGGCCATCGCCAGCGCTTTGCTGGTTTCGTATACACCCGGTTCGATGTTTTCGCCTACCAGCCGGATTTCTCTTGCCGCAATGAGTTGATTAATTTTGTAGGGTTCCTCTTTTACCCTGACGGGACGAGGACCGCGTGGGGGTCTTAATGCCATACTTGTGTATTGGTACCTTTAATTGTGGTGTTTATTGAGCTATGAATTTTATGCTTTCAGGTGAACAGAAGGTAAAAGTAATACCATCTGTCCGGAATTATAGTAAAAAAATTAAAAAGATGACAAATTATTTTTTATTTCTTTTTTGAAATAGCCGATAAAGTCTTCCACCGAAAGACTGCCCAGATCACCCTCTCCCTTCTTTCTGACCGATACTTTTCCGTCAGCGGCCTCTTTTTCCCCGACAATCAGCATAAACGGCACTTTACTGACTTCGGCATCCCTGATTTTCCTCCCGATTTTCTCGTCGCGATGGTCTACAAAGCCCCGGATATCCTGGTCCTGCAGGACGAAGAACACCTCTTCGGCGTAGTCGGCGTACTTTTCCGAAATGGGCAGGATGACCACCTGGTCCGGAGACAGCCAGACAGGGAACTGGCCGGCTGTGTTTTCGATCAGGATGGCAATGAACCGCTCCAGGGAACCGAACGGGGCGCGGTGGATCATCACCGGGCGGTATTTCTGGTTGTCCGAGCCGACGTATTCCAGCTCGAAGCGCTGCGGCAGCTGATAGTCGACCTGTATGGTGCCGAGCTGCCACTTCCGGCCGAGCGCATCGCGGACCATAAAGTCGAGCTTGGGCCCGTAAAATGCCGCTTCACCGAGCTCCGTTACCGTTGCCAGGCCTTTTTCAGCAGCGGCTTCCACGATGGCGGCCTCTGCTTTTTCCCAGTCGGCATCGGTGCCGATGTATTTCTTCTTATCCCCGGGATCACGGAGGGAAATCTGTGCGCTGAAGTCGTTGAAGCCCAGGGTACGGAATACATAAAGCACCAGGTCTATTACTTTCAGGAATTCCTCCTTCACCTGGTCCGGGCGGCAGAAGATGTGGGCATCGTCCTGGGTAAAGGACCTCACGCGGGTCAGCCCGTGAAGCTCCCCACTTTGCTCGTAGCGGTATACCGTTCCGAATTCCGCGAGCCGCAGCGGCAGGTCACGGTAGGACCGGGGCTTTGTTTTATAAATCTCGCAGTGGTGGGGACAGTTCATGGGTTTCAGCATGTACTCTTCCCCGACGTTGGGCGTTTTGATCGGCTGGAACGAATCCTTGCCGTATTTGTCCCAGTGCCCCGATGTTACATACAGCTCTTTTGCACCGATGTGCGGGGTCACTACCGGCTGGTAGCCTGCCCTGAGCTGCGCCTTTTTAAGGAAACGTTCCAGGCGCTCGCGGAGCATGGCGCCTTTGGGCAGCCAGAGGGGGAGGCCCTGGCCTACTTTTTCGGAGAAGGCAAACAATTCCAGTTCCCGGCCCAGCTTGCGGTGGTCCCTCTTTTTTGCTTCCTCCAGCATGGTAAGATACTCATCCAGTTCTTTCTGCCTGGGAAAGGTGATCCCGTAGATGCGGGTAAGCATCTTGTTCTCCTGGTTGTTGCGCCAGTAAGCGCCTGCGATATTGGTGATTTTGGCGGCCTTGATGAAGCCGGTATTCGGGATATGCGGTCCGCGGCACAAGTCGGTAAAGCCGCCCTGCGTATAGAGCGTAATACGGCCGTCCTCCAGCCCGTCGATCAGCTCCAGCTTGTATTCATCTCCCTTTTCGGTAAAATAATCCACTGCATCCGCCTTGCTGATCGGCTTCCTGACAAATTCATTTTTTTGCCTGGCAAGCTCGAGCATTTTGGCTTCCAGCCTGGCAAAATCTTCCTGGCTCACCGAGCGGTCGCCCAGGTCCACGTCGTAGTAAAACCCGTTTTCGATCGCGGGGCCGGTGCCGAACCTGACGCCGGGGAATACCGCCTCCAATGCTTCCGCCATCAGGTGGGCAGAGGAGTGCCAGAACGTGCTTTTGCCATCCGTATCGTTCCACGTGAGCAGGGTCAGGCTGGCATCGGTTTCGATGGGGCGGGTGGCGTCCCATACTTCACCGTTGACTTTGGCGGACAAAACATTACGTGCCAATCCTTCGCTGATGTGCTGCGCAATCTGCAGGCTGTTGGTGCCTTTGGGATAAAACCGGACGCTTCCGTCCGGGAAGGTAATCTTGATTTCGGATGAACTACTCATTAAAACACTGTTTACTGACCCTCCGGGCGGAGGGTGGACGCAAAGTTAACGGTTATCGGACAAATCTTTTCTATGCCGGAAAAGGAAAGTTGCTTTCCGGCTCAAACCCGGATCCGGTGTCTCCGGCGCCAGTTTCCCCGGAGGCAGGCCCGGTTGCCCGGAGAGAAAGGGTCAATTGGCCTGCTTCCTGACCGGGAAGTGTACATGGACCTCCGGGTGCGAGGTGTACAGCCGGTACCGGGTGCCGTCGTGGACGAGGTGACCGCTCGATTTGTTATCGCGCAGGATCGGGTTGCCGGAATATTTCGTCCAGTGCACCAGGTCTTTGGATACCGCGACATTGGTCGTCCATTCCCGCCAGTCTTCATAGGCGGAGGCGTGGTAATAGGCATAATAATACCCGTTGTGCCTGATTACCTGGTTGAAGGCCACCGCGTACTTGTCATAGGCTTCAGGCCCGGCGTACAGCACCGGCTCATCCTGCACGTTGGTCCAGGTCTTGCGGTCCCCGGAGGTGGCCAGCCAGATGTTTTCGTCGTTACGCTCGTAGAAAAGATACCAGGTGTCTCCCTCTATCCAGGCGGCCGGCGTGCCGTACGGGCCTTTCGGAATCGGGCTTCCGTCTTTCAGCCGGATGTCGATCACTCCCTGGTCGGTCCATGTTACCCTGTCCGGAGAGCTGAATATCCGGGGGATGTCGTCCCTGCCCTCGGCAAACATATAATAGGTATCGCCGGATTTCACGACGCACATGTCTTCAATCCAATGCTCCCTGTAGATAGGACCGGCGCCGTAGCGCTCCCATTTGAGCCCGTCCGGGGAAGTGGCCAGGCCCAGGTATTTCATCTGTTTGCCGGTTTGCCGGTTGTAGCCGGTATACCACAGGTAATAGGTGCTGTCCTCCCGGAGGATGAATCCGCGTTCCCTGATCTTCTCGTCCCAATCGGTGGAGTCGCCGGTCCCGCTGAAGAGCGGGTTGTCTGTGCCGGCTTCGAAATGTACGAGCTCCTCCGGGAAAGGCGCCGCGCCGGTTTTTCCGCCGCATCCCGTGCAGCACACAATAAGTACGGCTGCACCTAGCAGCGCGGAAGACCAGGCGGAAAGTCTGTTTTTGACAGTCATGGGCAGGATGGTTCAATATACCGGTTAGACCGGTAATTTGCCTACAATAATTTGTTTTTTAAACAGGCGGCCGGAATTTTTTACGACCCTCCGGGAAAGCCGGGGACACCGGGAATGTTTTATTGATAATATTTCGAAAAATAGTATCAATAATTTAGATTAAACTACAGGAAGTCTATATTTTTGGAAGATAATTTTGCATCGGCTGCCGGAGACAGGATATTTCAGACCCTTCTCCCGGCCGTTTTCATATTCAAATAATCGTTCCCTGATCCCTATGAAACCACCTTCGGAGCCCGGCTCCACCAGATCTGTCTCTCTTTCCTATCCCTGGATCATCGTTGCCTTACTTTGCGTTGTCGGATGCCTGAATTACCTGGACAGGATGATGATAACGACCATGAGGTCGTCCATCGTCGACGCCATTCCCATGACGGACGCCCAATTCGGGCTGCTTACTTCGGTTTTTTTGTGGATTTACGGGCTGCTGAGCCCGTTGGCCGGCTTCCTGGCCGACCGCTTTAACCGGAGCAAGGTGATTATTGCCAGTCTTTTCGTGTGGTCGCTGGTCACCTGGCTTACTTCGCACGCCACGACGTTCAACGAGCTTTTGGCAACGCGGGCGCTGATGGGTATCAGCGAAGCCTGCTATATACCGGCTGCGCTGGCGCTGATCGTCGACTATCACCGGGGAGCGAGCCGCTCGCTGGCGACGGGGATTCACATGGCCGGCATCATGATCGGGCAGAGCCTGGGTTTCATTGGTGCCTGGATCGCCGAAAACCATACGTGGAATTTTGCATTTTCGGTATTCGGACTGATCGG
>JBEBSO010000196.1:0-6755 GCA_040394275.1 Telluribacter sp. | reverse complement strand
GAAGGACGCACCACTGTCATTTCGACTAAGTCCTGAGAGACGAAGGACGCACCACTGTCATTTCGACTAAGTCCTGAGGAACGAAGGACGCATGGAGAAATTTTGTTTCTTTGCAGCCATGGGACGCAACGCATATTTCAGGTTCAAGCAGTTTACGGTTTACCAGGATATCTCCGATGCATTGGGCCTGAAGGTGTGTACGGATGCCTGTGTGCTGGGGGCCTGGAGTACTGCGGAGACAGGCAGCGGGGAGCCGCTACGCCTCCTCGACATAGGTACCGGGACAGGCCTGCTGGCCCTTATGCTGGCCCAGAGATTCCCGGAGGCGCTCATCGACGCCATCGAGCTCGATCCCCCGGCAGCGGAGCAGGCCGCCGCCAATTTCGACGCCAGCCCTTTCCGGGACCGGCTCCGGGTCATCCGCGGAGACGTACGAGGCTACGCCGCGGCGACCGGCCCCGGCTACGATGCCATTGTCACCAACCCGCCTTTCTTCCAGCAGGATCTCCGCTCACCCAAACCAGGGAATAACCTGGCCCGGCATGCCGTTACCCTCACCCTCGGGGAACTTGCTCTCGCCGTGAACCATCTGCTAAAACCGGGAGGCACCTGGAATGTGCTGCTCCCCATCCCCGAAAGCACGCAGCTGGCGGAAATCGCTGCAAAATACAGCTGGCAGGTTACCAGGCACATGCAGCTGGTCCACCACCCCGATAAAAATCCTTTCCGCGCGCTGATGACCTTCCGCAGGCAGGTGCTTCCCGGACCGGCAGCCATACCGGCGCCTGAGACGCTATCCATCTATCACCCGGACCGCAAAAGCTATTCCGACGGCTTCGCCACACTACTCCGGGATTTTTATTTGGCATTTTAAAGAAGAAAAATACGAACTTTGCGTCCGGAAACAGTAATGGCGGGACTTCCCGGCTCCATTACATGACAATAACCAGAAAAAATAACAGGGAACCAAGCATATGCCCGGATCATCGGTTCAGATTTCAGTCGTCATCCCCTTGTACAACGAGGAAGAGTCGCTCCCGGAGCTGCACAACTGGATTGAACAGGTGATGCGCGACAACGGCTTTTCCTACGAGATTCTTTTTGTGGACGACGGGAGCCGGGACAGTTCGTGGGAGAAAATCCGTCAGCTGGCTGCGCAGCACCCGGAGGTAAAGGGCATCCGCTTTGTCAGGAATTACGGCAAAACCGCCGCCCTCCAGACGGCCTTCCAGGCTTGCACCGGCGAGGTGGTCATCACGATGGATGCGGACCTGCAGGACAGCCCGGACGAAATACCGGCGCTTTACCGCATGATCAGGGAAGACGGCTACGACCTGGTATCCGGCTGGAAAAAAAAGCGCTACGATCCCCTTTCCAAGACCATTCCTACCAAGCTCTTCAACGCCGTTACTCGCTGGATTTCAGAAGTCAGGCTGCATGATTTCAACTGCGGGCTGAAAGCTTACCGCCGGGAAGTGGTCAAAAATATCACCATCTACGGGGAGATGCACCGCTATATCCCGGTCATCGCCAAATGGAACGGGTTCAGCCGCATCGGCGAAAAAGCAGTCCAGCACCGCGCGCGGAAATACGGTAAGACCAAATTTGGCCTGGAACGGTTTATTTTCGGTTTCCTGGACCTGCTGTCTATCGCCTTCGTAAACAAATTCGGGCGGCGGCCCATGCACTTTTTCGGCAGCATCGGCACGCTTATGTTTTTCCTAGGGTCCCTGATGACCGTCTGGGTAATCGGTGAAAAACTCTATAAACTCTACACCCTTCAGCCCTATCGCAACGCGACGGACAACCCGGCTTTTTTCCTGGCTCTTCTCGGCATCACCCTGGGCGTACAGCTGTTTCTGGCCGGCTTTCTCGGGGAGCTCCTGGTCAAACAATCCATCCACCGGACCGGCGACTACATCATTTCCGATAAAACGGATTCATTGAATTAAAACAAAACACTTTTTACCATCAGATTTAAATTTATGAATGCAAATGTTCACAAAGCACACCCGTGGCACGGTATTTCCCCGGGAGACCAACTGCCTGATATCGTCACGGCCTTTATTGAAATCGTCCCCACCGACACCGTAAAATATGAGATCGACAAAGTGACCGGCTATCTCCGCATAGACCGCCCGCAGAAATACTCGAACATCGTCCCGGCCCTTTACGGGTTCATTCCCAAGACGTATTGCGGCGACCAGATTGCAGAGCTGGCCAAAGCCCGCTCGGGCAGGGAAGTAACCGAAGGAGACGGCGACCCGCTGGACATCCTCGTACTCTGCGAAAAAATTATTCCCCACGGCGATCTGCTGTGTGACGCCATTCCCATCGGGGGGATCCGGCTCATCGACGGCGGCGAGGCGGATGACAAAATTATCGCGGTCCTCAAAAGCGACGTGGTATACGGTGTTTACGATGACCTGAGCCAGCTGCCCCTGCCCGTGGTAGAACGTTTGAAGCACTATTTCCTGACGTATAAAAACCTCCCGCAGGAAATCGCCCACATCGAGATCACCAATGTCTACGGCAAGGAGGAAGCACATGAGGTGATCCTGACTTCGATCGAAGACTACAAGCAATCCTTTTACTGATATCGCTGCTGCGGGCAGCAGCGCGAAGCTTTTTATAAATGACGAGACCAAATTAACTGCTATCCAGTGACGATCCAGGAAGAAATCAAGAAAAGACGGACCTTCGCCATCATCAGCCACCCCGACGCGGGTAAAACCACCCTCACCGAAAAGCTGCTGCTGTTCGGAGGGGCCATCCAGACTGCAGGGGCTGTAAAATCCAACAAGATCAAAAAGACGGCGACCTCCGACTTCATGGAAATCGAAAAGCAGCGGGGTATCTCGGTCGCTACGTCCGTGATGACTTTCGAGTACCGCGACCTGCTGATCAATATCCTGGATACACCCGGGCACAAGGATTTTGCGGAAGACACCTACCGTACCCTGACCGCGGTAGACAGCGTCATCCTGGTCATCGACTGTGTGAAAGGAGTTGAGGAGCAGACCGAACGCCTGATGGAAGTCTGCCGGATGCGCAACACGCCCGTGATCGTATTTATCAACAAGCTGGACCGCGAAGGACAGAGCCCTTTCGACCTGCTTGATGAGCTCGAGAGCAAGCTCAGCATCCGCGTCCGCCCGCTCACCTGGCCGATCAGCATGGGCGCCTCCTTCAAAGGGGTGTACAGCCTCTATGAGCAGAAACTCTATTTCTTCAAAATCAACAAGACGAAAATAGAAAGCGACGTGGTTGAAATCGGGCTGGAAGACGCAAATCTTTCCTCGCTTACCGGTGAGCGGGATGCCGTGCAGCTGCGGGAAGACGTGGAGCTAGTGGACGGCGTGTACGACGTATTTTCACAGGAAGCTTACCAGCGCGGGGAGCTCGCACCGGTTTTTTTCGGGAGCGCGATCAACAATTTCGGGGTGAAAGAATTGCTGGATACTTTTTGTGAAATTTCCCCTGTTCCCCAGCCCCGGCCGACGGATGTCCGTCTCGTCGAGCCTGCCGAGAAAAAATTCAGCGGCTTTATTTTCAAAATACATGCCAATCTCGATCCGCGCCACCGCGACCGGATCGCTTTCCTGAGGATCTGTTCCGGGAAATTCGAGCGCGGCAAGTTCTTCCACCACGTCCGGCTGAACAAGGACATCCGGTTTTCCAGCCCGTTTACCTTCATGGCTTCCGCCAAAAGCGTGCTGGAAGAAGGCTTTCCCGGCGACGTCGTAGGTCTCTATGACACCGGCAACTTCAAAATCGGCGACACGCTCACCGAAGGCGAAAATTTCCATTTTTCGGGCATACCCAGCTTCTCCCCGGAGATATTCAGGGAGCTGATCAATCTGGACCCTATGAAGTCCAAGCAGCTGGAGAAAGGGATTCAGCAGCTGACCGACGAAGGGGTCGCCCAGCTTTTTACGCTGGAGCTCGGAAACCGGAAAATTGTCGGCACGGTGGGAGAGCTTCAATTTGATGTGATCCAATACCGGCTCGAGCACGAGTACGGCGCAAAATGCCGCTGGGTACCGATGAATATTGCGCGTGCCTGCTGGATTACCTCAGAAGACAAGCAAAAGCTCAACGAGTTTATCCGCCTGAAAGGCACCCAGGTCGGCTACGACAAAGACCAGAACCCGGTATACCTTGCCGAGTCAGAATGGATGATCCGGATGAACAGGGAGAACAACCCGGATGTGGTCTTTCATTACACCTCCGAATTCAAGACGGAAGCCGGTATACAATAGACCGGCCCCGCTTCCGCCGCATCAATATCCGAGGGCGGGCGCAAGCCATTTTTCCGCGTCCTCCAGCGACATTCCCTTCCGGGCGGCATAGTCCGCCGCCTGGTCTTTCTGAATTTTGCCCACCGGGAAATACCTGCTTTCAGGATGGGCAAAATACCACCCGCTGACAGAGCTGGCCGGGTACATGGCATAGCTTTCAGTCAGCACGATCCCCAGCTTTTCGGCCTCCAGAAGATGGAACAGCGTGCTCTTTTCCGTATGATCCGGGCAGGCCGGGTAACCCGGCGCAGGACGTATTCCCTTGTATTCCTCCCTGATGAGCTGTTCGTTGGTCAGGCTTTCCCCGGAATCATATGCCCAGAATTCCTTCCGGACCCGCTCGTGCATCAGCTCCGCAAATGCTTCCGCCAGGCGATCCGCCAGGGCCTTCACCATAATGCTGTTGTAGTCGTCGTGGTTGCGCTCGTACTTCTCCAGGAGGGCTTCGATCCCTATCCCTGCGGTCACGGCAAATCCGCCGATGTAGTCGGCCTCCGCAACGCCTCCCTGCTCCGGCAACGGCCTGATAAAATCCGACAGGCAGTAATTGGGCAGCCCCGGGGCCTTCTGGTTCTGCTGCCTCAGGTGATGCAGGACAGTCCCTTCACCCCCGGCATAGGGCAACAGCTCATAGCCCGTCTGCAGGTGAGCGCCGCTCGCAGGCCACCTCTCTTTCCACTTTCCTGAAACCGTGCAGCACGATGTCATCCTCCGTGCTGTTAGCAGGCCAGAACCCGACGACCGCACTTGCGCCGAGGGATTTGTCACGGATGATTTCCCCCAGCAGCACCGATGCCTCTTCGTACAGCCTGGACGCTTCCGCTCCGACCACGGGGTCTTCAAATATTTTGGGATATTTCCCGTGCAGCTGCCAGGTCTGGAAGAAAGGCGTCCAGTCGATGTACCTGGCGATTTCACCCAGGTCGTAATCTTCAAACGTGCGAACCCCGAGAAACTGCGGCTTCACCGTCCGGTAATTTGTCCAGTCTATCTTCGCCTTGTTGGCCCTGGCCTCCCGGAGGCCCAGCTGCGCCTTGTCGACTCTTTTCCGGGCATGATCTTCCCTCAGCTTCGCATACTCCGCCTTGAATTCGCTGCGGACCTGCTCCAGGCTTTCGGGGCTTTGCGTCAGGCGCCCTGCCACCGGCACGGACCGCGACGCATCGAGGACGTGAATCACCGAACCCGAGTAATGCGGGTCAATTTTTACCGCCGTATGAATCCTGGAAGTGGTAGCTCCGCCGATCAGCAGCGGGGTAGTAAAGCCCTGGCGCTCCATCTCGCGGGCTACGCCCACCATTTCGTCCAGCGAAGGGGTAATCAGCCCCGAAAGCCCGATAATGTCTGCATTGTGCTCCCTGGCCGCATTTAAGATCTTCTCGGCAGGCACCATTACCCCCAGGTCTATGATCTCGTAATTGTTGCAGGCCAGCACCACCCCCACTATATTCTTGCCGATGTCGTGGACGTCTCCTTTTACCGTGGCCATCAGGATCTTCCCGACCGACGTAGCCCCTTCCGATTTTTCCGCCTCGATAAACGGCTGGAGATAAGCTACCGCCTTCTTCATCACCCGCGCGGATTTTACCACCTGGGGAAGAAACATTTTCCCTTCGCCGAACAGGTCCCCGACAATGCTCATGCCGTCCATCAACGGCCCTTCAATCACTTCCAGGGGCCTGGCAAACAGGTGGCGGCACTCCTCGGCATCCTCGTCTATGTAATCGGCAATCCCCTTTACCAGCGAATGCGCGATGCGTTCCCGGACCGGGAGCTGGCGCCAGGACATATCCGGTCCGCTCTGCGACTTGCCTTTGTTCTTTATTGTCTCGGCGAAAGCGACCAGGCGCTCCGTAGCATCCGGCCGGCGATTGAGCAGCACATCCTCGACAAGCTCCAGTGTCTCTTTCGGCAGCTCGTCATAAATCCCGATCTGGCCGGCGTTCACGATCCCCATGTCCATACCGGCCCGGATGGCGTGGTAGAGAAAGGCCGAATGGATGGCTTCGCGGATGGGCTCATTCCCGCGGAAGCTAAAGGAGACGTTAGATACGCCGCCGGATACTTTTGCATGGGGCAGGTTCTCCTTGATCCACTTCACGGCCCTGATAAAATCCACGGCATAGTTGTTATGCTCCTCCATACCGGTAGCTACCGTCAGGATATTCGGATCGAAAATAATGTCTTCTGGCGGGAACCCGACCTCTTCCGTCAGGATCCGGTAGGCGCGCGCGCATATCTCGATCCGGCGCTCGTAGTTATCCGCCTGCCCCTGCTCGTCAAATGCCATCACCACCGCGGCCGCCCCATACCTGAGAATGGTCCGCGCCGATTCCCTGAACTTCTCCTCACCTTCCTTCAGGGAGATGGAGTTTACGATGCACTTACCCTGGACGCACTTCAGCCCTGCCTCGATGACCTCCCATTTGGACGAATCGATCATCAAAGGCACTT
>JBEBSO010000195.1:0-6758 GCA_040394275.1 Telluribacter sp. | reverse complement strand
ATGGGTGCTCACCAGGCTCCTGCCCTTTGCGGTGGTTTACCTGGCGCTCGGCTACTGGCCGCAGTCGGTCATCAACGGATTTTTTCTCCTGGCCGATGCGGCCCGCAACGGCGGGTTGGTCTACCGGGATTTTGTCTGTACCTATTCCCCGTTTTATCCTTACCTGCTTGGCCTTTCGATGATCATGTGGGACAGCACCCGGGCGATGGTGCTGCTCATGATCCTGATGGAGGGCCTGGCGCTGCTGGTATCGTGGAATTGCTACAGGGAAAGGTTTTCCGGTGAAGCGCTCGGGAAGAGGACCTGGATTTACCTGCTTCTGCCGGCCCCGCTTATTTTCTGCGTGCTGGGTACCCAGGAAGATGTATGGATCTGGTTGTTTGTTGCGCTGGCTGCGTATGCCTGGCAGAAAAGAAGAAGCCACCTGCTGGTCGCCGCGGTCCTGCTGCTGGGCATGCTGACGACAAAGGCGATCTTTGTGCTTATTCTGCCGCCGCTGCTCATCCTCATGCCCGAGCCTTATCGCCTGGGCGCGCTGCTTGCAGCCGGCGGGACGGTGGTGCTTGCGGTACTTTGCTACCTGGTGGGGCTTGAGTTTCTTCAGCCCGTGCAGGAGGCGGATGTGCTGCGTGCGCCCAATATGCTTTCCGTCCTGAACCCGTGGGTGTTTGACCGGATCGGTACCGGGGAAAAGATATGGAACTGGATCGGGCTTTTCATTTCGGTGGGAGTGGCCTGTCTTTCGGCATTGCGGCTGCGGCATCTCTCCTTTTTGCAGGCGGTTTCCCGTGTCTTTGTCATTACTTACGCCACCATGATGATTGTGCAGCAGAGCGCTTATAGCAATTACCTGTTTATTTTCGCGATACCACTGGTGTTTGAGGTAATAGACTGGCGGAAGGCAAAGCAGGTTTTGCTCTTCCTGCTTTACAATGTTCTTTGCGTGGTGCACCCTTCCTACTGGTGGCGGGAGGGCAGGCCGATGTACCGGACCCCTGCCGACGTGTTTGCCGGCTCTTCCGCCCTGCTCGATTATTTAATGCAGGCGTCCGTTGTGATTTTAACCGTCTATTTTATAATGTTGTGTTTTAAAGCAGGGAAGCAGCCCGGCAGCCGCCGGGAGCAGCAGCATCCTGCGTAAAACAGACCAAATGCAATGAAAACCATCCCTTTACATCAGCTTCACGTTAGCCTCGGGGCTAAGATTGTACCCTTTGCGGGATTTGAAATGCCGGTTCGCTATTCCTCGGACCTGGAAGAGCACCATGCCGTGCGGAACGCCGTCGGGGTGTTCGATGTCTCGCACATGGGGGAATTTCTGATTGAGGGGGAAGGCGCCCTGGAGCTGATCCAGAAAGTATCGGCCAATGATGCATCCGTGCTGGAAGACGGGAAAATCCAGTACAGCTACCTGCCCAATGAGCAGGGAGGCGTGGTAGATGACCTGCTGGTTTACCGGCTGCAGGAGGAACGCTATATGCTGGTAGTCAATGCTTCGAATATAGAAAAGGACTGGGACTGGATCTCGCGTTACAATACCCGGGAGGTCCGGATGAAAGACCTGTCGGGCGAGCTGTGCCTTTTCGCGGTCCAGGGGCCGGGTGCACCGGCTACACTGCAGCAGCTGACGGATGTGGATTTGTCCGGGATAGATTATTATACCTTCAAAACAGGAACGCTTGCCGGTGTGGACGACGTCATCATTTCGGCAACCGGCTATACGGGTGAGAAGGGCTTCGAGATATACATCCGGAACGAAGCGGCGGCGGCCGTCTGGGAGGCTGTTTTTGAAGCAGGCCGGGCGCACGGAATAAAGCCGGTAGGGCTGGGCGCCAGGGACACGCTGCGGCTTGAAATGGGGTATTGCCTGTACGGCAATGACCTGGACGACCGGACTTCCCCGCTGGAGGCAGGCCTGGGATGGGTCACCAAATTTACCAAAGCGTTTGTCAACGCAGAGGGCCTGGAGCAGCAAAAGCGTGCCGGCCTCAGCAAAAAGCTGGTCGGGTTTGAGCTCGTTGACCGGGGTATACCCCGCAGTCACTACGAAATAGCCGACGCGGAGGGGAATACCATCGGCGAGGTCACCTCGGGGACGCAGTCCCCTACACTAGGGAAGGGAATCGGGCTGGGCTACGTTCCGGTTGCATTCAGCAAACCGGGAACGGAGCTGTTTATCCGGGTGAGGGACCGGCAGCTGAAAGCAAACGTAGTCAGGCTGCCTTTCGTCAAAAAGAGCTAGCGGCGGAGGCCTTCCCAACCTGTTTCCAGTTTCTGCAGGAGGCCGTCGTGCGGCACGAGATCCAGCCAGGAAAGGGCCACCAGCACCAGGAGATACTTCTTTACGGAAAGGGGAAGATCTTCGTTGTCCAGCGATAAAATCAGCGCCTGCAGGGTAATAAACGTGAACGGCGACAGCAGCCTGTATCCGGGCGGATCGAACGGGCTTACCGCCCTGACAGCGAGCAGGAAAAGCAGGTAGGAGCCGGCAATCCAAATAAACCCGGCCGTTCTTTCGTCGGGGCGGAACGCCGGTCCCTGTTCCTTCAGGCGCTGCAGGATTTTCCAGAGCAGGACGGCCTGCAGGATCATCCCGGGTAAGGAAGGGAGGAAGCTGTGGCCCGGGTACATGTCCCGGATGAGCAGCAGCTCATTGAACAGGCCTCTCCCGAACATGCCCAGGATCTCCGGAAGCGCATCCGGCTGGAAAAAACGCGGCCCCCCGTACCAGTTTTCGCCGAAGTGCCGGTTCAGTCCGCCGTAGCAAAGAAAGATCGCCAGCCAGCAGCCCGCCAGGATCCACATCCGGGCTGCGTCGGGACGGCGGCGTGCCCGGTAGAGCCGGAAAGCCGAAACAAGCGCGGCGGGAACAATGAAAATGCCGGCATAACGAACCAGAAGCAGGCTGGTACCGGCAGCTGCCAGCCAACCGGGCCGCCTGTTATCCGAAGTGGCCAGGTAAGCCCAGCAGGAAAGGAGAAGCAGGAAAACAGGCTCCGACCAGGTGTGCGCCCAGAGCCTGAGGAACGGCCCCGTCAGGAGGATGCCGCCGAGCAGGACAGCCCTTTTGCTGCCGTACCACCTGCAAAACAGCGCGATCAGCAGGCCCGAAGCAGCCAGGTTGACTATTTTGGAGGCCCACAATACCGGGAGGCCCGAAAGCAGCGAGATTCCTGCAATGAGCAGCGGGTACCCGGCCGGGAACGTGCTGTTCCATTCCAGCCGGCCGTTTTCCACGACCCGGTAGCCTTTTCCCTCCATCAGGTGCTGCGCGGATTGAAGATAGTAGCCGGAGTCGGTTGTCGTATAGTGGTTGGGATTGATGAACGCGAGGCCGAGCACCAGGATTGCCTGGGCAAGCCAGATACACAGGTTCGGATAACGGTAAAGGATAACGGAAATGCCCGCTGCCATACCACGTCTTTAAGAAGATGGTCAATAAAGAAGCTATCTGCCGGCAATATCGCTAAAAAGATCCCGATTCTACAATCAGCTCGGCCAGATCCAGCACTTTCACGGTGTCCTCCTTTTCCTTGTTCTTTACCCCGTCGGTCATCATCACCATACAAAAGGGGCAAGCCACCGCAATCGTATCGGCGCCGGTAGTCAGGGCTTCTTCCACACGTTCAATATTGATATCTTTCTTTCCTTTTTCGGGTTCTTTGAACATCTGCCCGCCTCCTGCGCCGCAGCACAGGCCTTTGGTCCTGCACCGCTTCATCTCGACGAGATCTGCGTCGAGGTGCTCCAGCACGGCACGGGGCGCCTCGTAGATATCATTTGCCCTGCCCAGGTAGCATGAGTCGTGGAAGGTAATGCGGCGCCCTTTAAAAGTACCGCCCCCTTCGATCCGTATTTTTCCCGTGTCGATCAGCTGCTGGAGAAACTCCGAATGATGCAGCACTTCGTAATTTCCGCCCAGCGCCGGGTATTCATTCTTGATGGTGTTGAAACAATGCGGGCAGGCGGTTACTATTTTTTTAACGCTGTACATGTCCAGCACCTGTATATTGGCCACGGCCTGCATCTGGAAGAGAAATTCGTTCCCGGCCCTGCGGGCAGGATCGCCTGTACAGGATTCCTCGGTACCCAGCACGGCAAAGCTGACGTTGGCCCTGTTGAGGATCCGTGCGAAGGCCACGGTTACTTTTTTGTAGCGTTCGTCGAAAGCGCCCGCGCACCCTACCCAGAAAAGCACTTCCGGGGTGGTGCCGGCCGCCGCCATTTCGGCCATGGTGGGGACTTGGTAGTCTGGTACTGACATATGGCAATCGTATGTTTGTAAGCTATCTCCTGCCGCTGTACAGAAGAGGGAGCCGGGTTAACTTTTCAGCTTGTCTGCCCAGTTGAAGCGGTCGGAAGGAGAAAACTTCCAGGGGGACTGGCTGGTCTCGAGGTTTTGGAACATCATGTTCCAGGACTGCGGGGCCTGCGCCTCGTCCATTACCTTATACCTGCGCAGCTGGAGGATGATGTCCAGCGGGTTGATAAGGATCGGGCATTCCTGTACGCAGGCGTTGCAGGTGGTGCAGGTGAGGATCTCTTCCTCCGTGATGTAGTCTCCCAGGAGGCGCTTTCCGTCGCCCCCGAAGGTGCCGTCGTCCGCATGGATTTTCATCCCGATGTCCTCCAGCCGGTCGCGGGTGTCCATCATGATTTTACGGGGGGACAGCTTCTTCCCGGTGAGGTTGGCAGGGCAGGCTGACGTACACCTGCCGCATTCGGTGCAGGAATAGGCATCCAGCAGGTTTTTCCAGCTGAGGTCGGTGACGTCCCTGGCGCCGAAACGTTCGGGAACCGGGGCGTCGCTTTCTTCCTGCGGCAGCCCCAGCATCAGTTTCACTTCCCGCGTTATCTCCGGCATGTTTTTCATTTCGCCCCGCGGGGCAAGCCGGGTAAAATAGGTGTTCGGAAAGGCAAGCGCGATGTGCAGATGCTTGGAATAGGTCACATAGACGGTAAATGCGAAAATTCCGAGGATGTGCAGCCACCAGGCCACCCGCTCGTAAATGACAAGGGAGGAATCATTCCATCCTTCAAACAGGGGTTTGAGATATTGGCTCAGCGCGAAGTTGCCGGTAGACGGATAGTGGGGGTTTGCGCGGTCCTGCAGCACAAGATCGGCTGCATTCATGGTGAGAATGGCGCTCATCAGGATGATTTCCAGGCAGAGGATCACCGTGGCGTCGAGGGCCGGCCAGCCTTTCAGCTCCCGGTGGGCGGACGGCTGAAGCCGCGGGACACCCGCCACATGCCTGCGCAGGAGAAAAACGGCGCAGGCCAGGATAACTCCCGCGGCGAGAAGTTCAAAGAAGCTGATCAGGTAGATGTAGAAGCTTCCGAACAGCGGTGCAAAAAGCCGGTGGCTGCCCGTCAGGCCGTCCAGCACGATTTCAAGCACTTCCAGGTTGATCAGCACGAACCCGGCGTAGACCAGGAAGTGAAGCAGGCCCGCGACAGGGCGGTCGAACATTTTCTTCTGCCCGAAGGCCACGCGGAGCATGGTTCCCCATCTCCGGGCCGGCTGGTCGTTCAGGCGCTCCGGCCGGCCGAGGCCGATGGTACGCCGGATCAGCCGGATCCGTTTGTATACGAGCCGGGAGGTAATACCCAGGGCCAGCAGAAAAAGAGCCTGTTGTAAAATGGCCATGAAAAAAAATATTTGTTCCTACAAAACCGGTGAGGTGCCGAAACCAATAGTATGCTAGCATACTATACAAATATCTGCAATCACTGGTCAATTATGCAATTTCTTCCTTAATTTATACTGATGACAAACAAGAAACTGCTGCTGCGGCCCGGTACTTTGCGTACGGCTGCATGTACTGCGGAAAATTTCTGATATTTGGCTTCCTGTTTTACCGCTTATCCTTTTACAAACCATGAGAAGATATCCTCTGTTGTGCGTTGTATTTCTGCTGCTCCTGGCGGGGGCGGGGTGTAAATCAGCCAAAAAATCTTTAAAAAAGGGAAATTTTGACGAGGCAGTTTTCCTGGCAGCCGGGAAGCTGAAAGACAGCCCCGGGCACGCCGCTTCGGTGGCTGCGCTCAAGGAGGCTTATCCCAATGCCCTGGACATGCACCTTGGGGAAATCCGCCTGCATGAATCGTCAGCATCACCTTACCGATGGGAAAACGTGGTCCACGGGTACCAGTCGCTGAACAAGCTGTTCGATGCGGTCAGCAGCTGCGGATCATGTGCCAGGCTGGTAGACGCCAGGCGTTTTGCTTCCGAAGAGCGGGAGGCGCGCCAACGGGCCGCGGACGTAAGGTATTTTGAGGGAGAAAAATATCTTTCAGACGGCGGACGTCAGCATGCGCGCAAGGCGTTCGAAAGCTTTGAGCGTGCAAAGCAGTTTGTTTCGGACTACCGGGATATTGAGCGGAAGCTGGATATGGCTTATGAGGAGGCCACTTTCAAGGTGGTGGTGGAGCAGGTGCTGGTCACTTCGAAGCTGTACCAGCTGAGCAATGAATACTTCCAGGACCGGATCAACGAGTTTCTCCGGACCAACAAGCGCCTGAACAAGTTCGTGCAGTTTTATACCCCGGAGGAAGCCGTTGCCCAGAGCCTGCGCCCGGATCATGTGGTCACGCTGCAGTTTGATGATTTTGTGGTGGGACAGACGCTGGTGGAGAAAAATACGGAGACCGTCACCAGCAAGGACAGCGTCAAAGTGGGAGAAACCACCGTGAATAAGGTGAAAGTGCCTGTATACAACCGGGTGACGGCCAAGCTGACCATCAGCCGCAAAACG
>JBEBSO010000194.1:0-6763 GCA_040394275.1 Telluribacter sp. | reverse complement strand
TCCACCGGGATCGATGAATACGGTACACAATTAAAACAATTCGACCGGTAAACTCCAAATTAAAGTTTGCCCGTCCCCTTTAACTTTTTTCAAACCAACAGGTTAGCCTGCCGGATAAAAAACTGTAATATACCTTTCCCCAATTAAATATGCAAAGCATGTTTGACTTTTAATTTTTTTATCCTAGTTTTGCATCCTCAAATACGGCGGGGTAGCTCAGATGGTTAGAGCGCAGGATTCATAACCCTGAGGTCAGGGGTTCAACTCCCCTCTCCGCTACCAGGAAAGCTGCCAGGCTGTCGCCGGGGCGGCTTTTTTATTTTCGGGTCTTCTTTACAATCCGGGACAGCCGGCGCGGTCCGTCGGACCCGCGGACCTGCCTTAATGGAGGATTTTAAAAACCAGGTCCCGGAGCAGCTCTCCTTCGTCAACGGAGCCCCCTTCCACCCCTTTCAGACGGCTGTCCGCTTCCCGGAGATAGCGGATGATCCTGACGGTCTTTGCAAAGGAATACACCCTGGCCGCCGCCAGGTAGTCCCGGGCAAAAAAGGGATTGACGTTCAGGTGCGCCGCCACGGCTTTTTCCGACCGGTCCGGGATGGCGTGCACCAGCAGCACTTTCGAAAAAAAGGAAAACAGGATAATCAGGACGGGCGCCAGCGGGTTGTCCTTCCGGTTGCCTGAAAAATATCCCGCGATCCGGTTGGCTTTCAGGATATCCTTTTGCTGCAGCGCCTTCTGGAATTCGAATACGTTGTACTCCTTGCTGATTCCGACATACTTTTCCACAGTCCCGGCATCGATGGAGTCACCCGCACGCAGGTTGATGGTGATCTTCTCTATCTCGTTCGCTATCCGCCGGAGATCGTTGCCGATATGATCTGCCAGCATCTGTACTGCCTTGGGGCTTATCTTTACCCCTGCATCGTGACAATACGCCGTCACCCAATCGGGGAGCTTGCTGTCATACATCTTCCTGGATTGCACCACCACGCCGCTGGCGCCGATCGCTTTCAGGAAGGCTTTCCGCTCATCGGCAGGCGCATGGTGGCAAAATACCAGCACCGTGCTCGGCACGGGGTTGGCGGCATATTCTTCCAGCCGCTTCTGCTGCTCTTTTTGCTCCAGCCCGCCCAGGCGCTGGGCCCCCTTGACGATCACCAGCTGCCGCTCGGAAATAAACGGGAAGCGCCTGGCATGCCCCAGCACGCCGGTTACGTCGGTGTCCTTCCCGTACAGCACAAACTGGTTGAAGCTGCGGTCGCTCTCCGCGACGACCCGGTTCTCCAGCTCCGAAGCAATGGCGTCGATATAATACGGCTCATCGCCGTGCAGAAAGTAGACCGGATGAAAATGATTTTTTTTAAGCTCTTTCAGTATGCTGTCAGGCGCTGCTGCCATGTTCGGTTAAAAAATTAGTGGTTCGCTCTTTCAGTTCGGGGTAAAATTGGGAAAAACACCCGTGGTAAAAAAGATAATTTTCCCGCAGCGCGTCTACGGCTCCGTCCAGGGAATCCAGGAAAGGATACCTGCGCTTCATCGATCGGAACGTCCGGTCAAGTCCGTCAAAATATGCGTATTGCACCAGCCATTTATTGTGCACCAACGCTTCTGAAAACGGCCTCATTTCCAGCGGGATCAGCCGGTCGTTGTGGCGGATGATTTCATACATTCGTCCGGCAAAATCCGGGAGTTTCCCCGCGTGATATTTTTCGAAATCGAGCGCAAGATAATGATCAAAAAGGATATCAATTGCCACTCCCGCCGACCGGCCCAATGATAAGTGCAAAACGGACCTAGCTTCCCGTACAACGGCGTGCCCGTCTGTGAATTCGTCGATGAGCCGGTGCAGCCGCAGCCCCGTCACATACCGATCCGGCAGGTTTTCCACCCGTTTTCCCGAGAGACGCCCTTTGAAAAAGTCGCCGGAATAGTTCCCCATAATCACCTCTTCCTCAGCACCCGAAAGTGCCAGATGCGCCAGATAATTCATGCCGTCGTTTCAATAAAAATTCCTATTTTCCGATCCGAAATAACTAAAATTAAAAAAAAATAAAAAACCAGGCATTGCTATTTCATTACAAATCGTATATTTGGCTGCCCACTCGCTTTATGATAAGCTTTAAAATTGCCCTAAACAGCTCAGAAACTTCAACAGAAATTGGTAGGTTTGCAGAAATAGTTTTCACAAGGCAGATCAAGCCTTATATTTATTTTACTAATGCAGATAGAATCCAACAAGGTCGTCGCTTTGGCTTACAATCTGAGCTTACCGGACGAGGCCGGCGAAATGGATGTCGTTGAAGTAGTTTCTGACCAGGACCCGATGTACTTCATCTTCGGGCAAAGTGGCTTACCGGAAGGTTTCGAGCGACAGCTTGAGGGCCTGAATCCCGGCGACACCTTCGATTTCCGCGTAGATCCCGACCAGGGCTACGGCTCCTACGACTCCGATGCAGTCGTGTCCCTGCCCAAAACCATGTTCCAGATCGACGGTCAGGACAACCCCGAGCTCCTGAAAGTGGGGAATGTCATCCCGATGACCAATGAAGAAGGCCATAGCCTGCACGGACAAATCACCGAAATCCACCCGGACAGCGTGGTCATGGACTTTAATCACCCGCTGGCAGGCAAAGCCATGCACTTCAGCGGGCAGGTGGTTACCGTACGCGACGCCACGCCGGAAGAGCTCGATCACGGCCATGTCCACGGGGAAGGAGGCGTCCATCCCCACTGAGCGGCTTCCGCTTCGTGAAATAAAGGTGAATTATGTTACTTCTATTTATTTTTTCGTCTATATTTAAACATTTTTAACAAAGCCAAATCTTAAATATGCTTAAATCTAACTTTACCAAGCACATTCTAGGCCTTGTATTAGCTTGCTCAGCACAACTGTCTTTTGGTCAAGTTAACAACACTCTGGGCCTAAGTGGAGACACAAGCGGACTCAGTGAGTCCTGCGCCACTTCTGTCGGAGGGTGTGATACCATCGGCCTGAAGAGAGTTGTCAGTCCCTGGCGGCTGGGTGGCTTCCTCGGTCCTGGTATTGCTTACTGTGGAAGTTGGGCTAATACTTTCCCACTCAGCGAAGCCCGCGATAACACGATGTTTAACGGTGTAAGCATCAACGGCGGCTTCACCGCGGATTATTATCTGACCAAGAACGACAGCGCCAGGTTTAAGTTTGCCCTGGGCTCCACTTTCGGATTCCAGCATTTCTTTATGCGCAAGGGATACTGGCAGTTTATCGACCAGGCACTGGCCAACCGCGGACTGGATCGCCAGGATGCAGAAATCCACAACAGTACATCGGAAGACTTCTACCTGGTGGTAGGTCCGGTAGCTACGCTCTCGCTCGGTAAAAGCCCGAGAAGCCCCTACCTCGAAGGAGCTATCAAAGGAGGGATTTTCCGGACCACGCCGGCTTCCATCAGCGTGCGCCTCGGAGAGCAGACCAACTATGAGAATATCTACCTGGTAAGTCCCAATTACAAGCGGTACCGTCCCGGTGGAATCGCCAGCCTCGGCTTGTTCTTCCCCCTGAAAAACCGCTGGGCACTGGGTGTACAGGCACAGGGCTTCACCACCAAGGTGTCTTATGACATGCCGCATGCCAACAGCCTTTTCAGGTTTGACCGCGCGCACGGCGGGTTTAACCTCGGACTTGCTGTCCGCAAAGGATTCGAATACGACCGTCCTTACAAGAAGGCTCCCAGCCCGGGACTTTCCTGCATAGCGCCTTCGCTCGAGATCCTGGTGGCCGGCGAATCGATCGCGGGTAGATTCTTCAACCCCGAAGCCGCAGGCCGGCAGCCCCTCGGCCCGATCGTTGCCCAATGGGCAAGCCGTACCGATACGGTCAGCAGCGAAAACTTCACCGCACGCATCCACCACCTGCTGAACGGCCAGGACAAGGTGATCGCAGAAGTGGTTTGCAAGCCTGAAACTACGCTTGAATTCCCGAAAGAATACCTGACCGGCGACGGATACCCCATAGAAGGCCAGTACTATGTAACCGTACAAAGCCTGCAGTCCAGTGCCTGTGCTTCCTGTGTAAGCGAGGTCAGCGCAAGTGGCTTTGCCTCGAAATTCATAGCTCCTGCCCCCGAGCCGCAGCCGCTTTGCCTGCATAAGGTGGAGATGTCTTCCGTACAGGTGGTCACCAAGAAAATCAAGAAATGGGCGAAGAGCGCAAATTGCGCGGATTGTATCTGTCCGACAGACGAAGTCGTGACCCGCAGAACACGCAACAAAATCATCCTGCATAAAGAAGATTTCAAAGATTGTGACGACTTCGCTCCGATTGAAAACGTGATCGGCAAAGTAAAAGCTCCGAAATGGGCCAAAGAGGTTACCATCAATGTTGAAACCACTAAGACAGATCCGAAAGCCGGTACCATCACTACTGCTACCAAAGCGTACAAAGCGAAGGTAAACAGCGACGGTTCCCTGACTTACGTAGGCATCCAGTAAGCCTGCAAAAGTCCCGGTAACAAAAAAGGTATGGCGTTTGCCATACCTTTTTTGCGTTTAAGAGAAAATCAGCTGCCGCCCTATTCCCTCCCGGGCACATACTGCTCCACTTCCACACCGAATTTACGGAGAAACTCCACGCCTTCCTCCACGTCTATGCCCTTATAGGCAGCGTAGGAATGCAGGAAAACCACCTTCCTGATCTTCATGGTAAAAATGACCCTTGCGCACGCAATGCACGGCGCCAGGGTAACATACAGCGTAGATCCTTCTATATTGGATCCGTTCTTCACCGCGTACAGTATGGCGTTCTGCTCCGCGTGCAGGGCCAGCGAACAGCTTCCTTTCGAATCACGGGCGCAGCCGGTTTCTGGAAACTCTTCGTCGCAATTGTGTGTTCCCGAGGGAGGACCGTTATAACCTATAGAAATAATGCGCGTATCTTTGGTCAGCACAGCGCCCACATGTGCTTTGATGCAATGAGACCTTCTGGACAAATTGATGGCCAGATCCATGAATATCTCATCGAAGGCAGGGTGTCTTTCACTCATCGGGTAACTGGTTATGGCTGTGTATTGTTCGCCCTGCAAATTAGATAATGCATGTTTGTGATTCAACGATTGCCGGAAAATAGGTTCAAATTAATATGTATTCTGCTGATCGGGCTATCTGTTGCCGCCCGGGCGAATCCCTCCGTGCCAATTGCCTTTTCCCCCGAAAAAATCCAGCTCAGCAACGGCAGGCATTTCTACCTCGCAGAGATCCGTGACGCCCGCAAAAACCCCGGCGGCGAAATCGGGACCGTCATCGGGCCGTCCGGCCCGGGCAGCATCGGCTTTGAAGCTCCGCTCCATACTGTGCTCAGGAACTTCTGGGGACCCTCTGCCCTGAAAACAGACGGGGCGGCTGAGCAGATTCCCCTGATCCTGACCGTAAACCGGTACGCCCTGTCCGAGAAACGGAACGGGCCGCGCAGTGTCTCCGGCCAGTTCGATATATCCCTTTCCCTCGGCTGGATCAGGGATGGCGAAATGGTCCGGCTCAATGACCTCAATGCAGGCGTCAGCTATACCCGCGGTATTGAAGCGGCCTATTCCCACAGCCGGCTCGTCCAGAAGATCACGGCCGATGCCCTGCGCAATATCGACAAATGGTTCGGCGCCAACGAAGGTAAGAACCCGGGCCTGGTCCGCAGGACAAAACTGACGTTTCCCGACAAGGTTTTCAGAGAAACCGCCGACACCGTATTCTACTCCTTCGACCGGAAACTGAACTGGTCTGATTTTAAAGCCCGCCCCTCCGTCCGGGGCCAATACGCAGCCACCGTATTCGCCAGCTTCGGCTATGAAGTGGACGCAAAAGTCAACGGCAACGTACTTGTACTGGCGATTCATGTAAAGGTATATACGGTAAAGAGCATGTCCTGGGTATTGCCGGAAGCCAAAAACGACTACACGCTGGCGCACGAGCAGACGCATTTCGACATCGCCAAAATCGCAGCGGAAAATTTCAGGCAGCAGGTTGCAGCGGAAGGCTTGTCGGTAGACGACTACGACAGCGAAATCCAGTACAGATTTATTGAAGCGTACCGCGCCATGCACGATGAGCAGAAGCGGTATGACGACCAGACCAACCACGGCCTGAACCGGGCGGCGCAGGCCCGGTGGCAGGAGAAGGTAGCCAGGCAGCTCCTGGCTCTGCAGCCTCAGTAGCTGATTTCCCTGATCCACGCACCTCTCTCCCGCAGATCGTGAAACCCGGCACCGCGGCGAAGCAGGTGGTCCCTGTACCGGCTGTATTCCCTGTTGGACAGGCTGTTTGCGCCCAGCCGAACGCTCCCAAGGTACGCTTCGCCGGCCGTTACACCGCCCTTATCTCCCTGTACAGGCGTATAAAGGCATACCTCCGCGCCTGTCCGCCCGAAATCTCCCTCCGTCCCCGATAGCAGCAGCGTGCTGCCGAACCTGGCGAGCCGCCTTCCTTCGACGACCTTTACCCGGAGGTAAGGAAAACCGGCCCCTTTGACCGGGTCTACACGGACCGTATCCAGCCCCTGCGCCGTTACCCAGCTCTTCAGGGCATATTGATACGCCCGGTCGTCTGCATAAAAGGCAGTATCTGCCAGCAGGTACAGCCGGGCGCCCTGCTTGAATCCCAGTACGTCGTGCCGGTACAACGCATAAACGATCACCATGCTGCGGCTGTACCGGTACCACATCCCCGCAACCGACGCCAGCGCAAACAGGGCGCTGAGGCCCGCGGCATACCTGAGGAGCGCGATATCGCGAAA
>JBEBSO010000193.1:0-6771 GCA_040394275.1 Telluribacter sp. | reverse complement strand
AGAAGATCATGGCGCTGCATCAGGGCTCCGTAACCTATGCCTCGGAAGGGGGAGATACCAACGTATTTACCGTGGTGTTTCCCTTAAGTTAAAATTTATGCGTTTTAAGGTGTTTTTAAGGTCATCCTGGGGTTCTTTGCAGCAGGATATGAAAACATACTTATTGCATGCCTCCAAAGATTGCCCTTCCTGTACTCCTGCTATTCTTTGCCAGTATACCCGGTTTCACTCAGGACACGCTGTTCGTTACCCTCCGGCAGGCTGACAGCCTTTTTATAGCACGGAATTACTACCTGCTGGCCGCTTCGATGAACGTGGAAGCGCACAAGGCGCAGGAGCTCCAGCTCCGGCTTTATCCCAATCCCGTTGCCACCGCCGATCTCAACATGTTTGACCCGGAAAACAAGCGGCTGTTCCATGTCGGCGCTACCGGTCAAAAGGCATTCCAG
The DNA here is from genome assembly GCA_040394275.1 of Telluribacter sp. Lineage (GTDB taxonomy): Bacteria > Bacteroidota > Bacteroidia > Cytophagales > Spirosomataceae > JBEBSO01. The sequence goes on along the minus strand of JBEBSO010000193.1, from coordinate 6,322 downwards.
CTGGAGCAGCTTATCATACTGGGCGGAAAACGCCGGGCCGAAATCGAGATGGCCAGGACCAACACGGCCATTGCGGCGCTGGAGTTTCAGAACCTGGTGCGGGAGCTGAAGTACAGGCTGCATGCCAGCCTGTTTGCCGTCGGCCAGCACAAGCTGCTGCTCGACGTATACAATAGCCAGCTGCGGCTGCTGGATTCCCTGCTGGCCAACAACCAGGTCCAGGTAGACAAGGGAAACATCCCGGTCCGGGACCTGGTCCGCCTGAAAGGCGCCTACCTGAAGCTCAACAATGACCGGGCGGAGATCCTGAAGAGCTACTACGAAGCGCAGACCGAGCTGCACACCATCCTGGTTTCGGAGGTGCCGGTAGATTTAAGCTTCAGCGAGGAAGACATCAGCAGGTACATCAGGTCCGTTCCGCTGGCGGAGCTGAATGCCATTGCCCTGGAAAACCGCCCCGATTTGCTGATTGAGGAAAAGAACAAGGAATTGGCGGAGCAATACCATGCCTACCAGAAGAAGCTGGCCATCCCGGACCTCAACCTCTTTGTTTCGTATGACCAGGCCAGCGGCGCTTTCCGGAACCAGGTCAACGCGGGCGTCAGCATGGCCCTGCCTTTCTGGAACAGGAACCAGGGAAACATCAGGTCGGCGCAGTTCAGGCTCCGGGAGTCCGGGCACCGGCTGGAAGGAATGAAAAATGCACTTTTCAGCGAGATACGCAATAACCATACATTTCATCACCAGACGATCGGTGAATACGAGAAAGCCACCCGGATGTATGACGCCAATTTCGAGGTGACGTTGAAGGGAATGACCGACAACTTCAGGAAACGGAACGTGTCGATCGTGGAGTTTATAGATTTTTTCGAAGCGTATAATGAAGTCCTGACCGAATTGGTACGGATCAAAATTCAGCTGGTCACAACGGGCGAGGAGCTCAACAGGTTAACAGGTAAAGATGTATACTAATATGCGTAAGGTCAGTACAGGGTGGTTATTTTCGGTGCTCCTGGTGCTCGGCGCCGGGTGCGCGAAAGAAAAGCAGGAGGAGACGGTCAAAGCTTTTACCATGAGCGAGACGATGATGAAGCAATGCCGGTTCGGGAAATCGGAAATGTCGGACGTCAAAAACGAAATCCGTCTCTTCGGCAAGATGACCGCCAACAACAACAAGGTGGCGCAGGTAAACCCGGTCGTCAGCGGAGTCGTCAAATCTATCAATGTAGGCCTGGGCGATTATGTGAGGCAGGGACAGGCGCTGGCATTGATCCAGAGCGGGGAGGTGGCGGCTTTCCGCAAGGAGCGGCTCGATGCCATCAACGACCTGGCCATCGCCGAAAAGGCCCTGCAGGTGGCCCGGGACCTGTTTGAAGGGAAGCTGAATTCCGAAAAGGATGTGGCTGCTTCGGAAAGGGAATTGGAGAAAGCCAAAGCCGAGCTGGAACGCATCGACGAGATTTACAGCATCTATGGCCTAAAGGACGGGTCGATCTACCAGGTGCGGGCGCCGATCAACGGCTTTGTGATTTCCAAAAACCTTACCATCAATGAGCAGCTCCGTATGGACCAGTCCGAGCCGCTTTTTACGATTGCGGAAATCAACGAGATCTGGGCGGTGGCCAATGTGAACGAGAGCGACATCTCGAAGATCGAGGTCGGACAGGAGGTGGTGGTGCACACGCTGGCCTTCCCCGACTACGAATACAACGGGCAGATCGAAAAAATTTACAATGTGATCGACCCCGAAACCAAATCCATGAAAATCAGGGTCAAGATTCCCAACGAGGACTTTAAGCTGAAGCCGGAGATGAATTGTACGGTGGAGGTGCGCTATGCCGAACCCAAGCAGCTGGTGACCGTCCCGTCGTCGGCAGTGATTTTCGACAAAAGCAAATACTGGGTAATGGTGTTCAGGGACCGGCACAACATCGAGACGAGGGAGGTGCAGCCCTACCGGCAGCTCAGGCAGCATACGTATATATCGGGTGGTTTGCAGCCGGGGGAGACGGTGATCGTGGAAAACGGGCTTTTGGTGTATGATGCATTAAATGATTAACGTCTGATGAACAGTTTTATAAAGAAAATAATCGGATTTTCGCTGAAAAACCGGCTGCTGACTTTTTGCTGGGTGGGCCTGCTGGCCATAGGCGGCATGGTCGCCTTTACAAAAATCCCCATCGAGGCGTTCCCGGATGTGACCAACACGCAGATCATCATCGTGACGCAATGGAACGGCCGGAGCGCGGAGGAAGTGGAGCGCTTCGTCACGACTCCGCTGGAGATCGCCATGAACAGCGTGCAGCGGAAAACCAACATGCGGAGCATCACCATGTTCGGGCTGAGCGTAACCAAAATTATTTTCGAGGACAACGTAGAGGATTTCTTCGCCCGGCAGCAGGTCAACAACCAGCTCGTCAATGTACGGCTGCCGGAAGGCGCCGAAGCGGAAGTGCAGCCGCCGTACGGGCCCACCGGTGAAATCTTCCGGTACGTGCTCCGGAGCAAAAGCCGCGATTCGAGAGATTTGCTTACCCTGCAGAACTGGGTCATAGACCGGGAGCTGCGGAGAGTGCCCGGCGTGGCTGATATCGTCGCATTCGGGGGACAGGAGAAGATTTACGAAATTTCCGTGGATCCGCTGAAGCTGCAGCAGTACGACCTGACCCCGCTGGAGCTGTACGAGGCGGTGGCCAAATCCAACCTCAATGTCGGCGGAGACGTGATCGAAAAAAACGGGCAGGCTTATGTCGTACGGGGGATAGGCCTGCTGGACAGCAGCCGGGACATCGAAAACACCATTGTCGATATTTTTACCGGCAACCCTCTCCTGGTCAAAGACGTGGCCACGGTCCGGACGACGAGCCTGCCGCGGGTAGGACAGGTCGGGTTGAATGAGCTGGACGACGTAGTGGAAGGTATCGTTGTCATGCGGAAAGGGGAAAACCCGGGCGAAGTGCTCAAATCGGTCAAGGCGAAGATCGCGGAGCTGAATACTTCGATACTTCCTTCGGATGTCCGCATGGAGACGTTTTATGACCGCGATAACCTGATGGCGTATTGTACCCGCACGGTAATGCACAACCTGATGGAAGGGATCGTGCTGGTCACTGTGATCGTTTTTATTTTCATGGCCGACTGGAGGACGACCGTGACCGTGGCGATCGTAATCCCCCTCGCCCTGCTCTTCGCCTTTACGATGCTGCACCTGAAGGGAATGAGCGCCAACCTGCTGTCGCTGGGCGCGATCGACTTCGGCATCATTATAGACGGGGCGGTTGTGATGGTGGAGGGTATTTTCGTAGCGCTCGATCACAAGGCGCACCAGGTGGGCATGGCGCGGTTTAACCGGCTGGCCAAGCTCGGGCTGATCAAAACGACCAGCCTGCAGATGGGGAAGCCGATATTTTTTTCCAAGCTGATCATTATCTCGGCCCTGCTGCCTATTTTTTCGTTCGAAAAGGTAGAGGGGAAAATGTTTTCACCCCTTGCCTGGACGTTGGGCTTCGCCTTGCTCGGCGCGCTGATTTTTACGCTTACGCTGGTGCCGGTGCTTTGCTCCTACCTCCTGAAAAAAAACGTAAGGGAAAAGGAGAATTTCTTCACGAGGTTTGTAAATAATACGGTAAAGGGCGCCTTTAAATGGACATTCGCCCGCAAGAAGCTTACCCTGTTCATCGCATTTGTTTCTTTCGGCCTTACCATTTTCTCCACCCGCTGGATGGGTACGGAGTTCCTGCCGCAGCTCAATGAAGGTGCCCTGTGGGTAGAGGCAAAGATGCCGATGAGCTATTCCCTTCCCAAAACGGTCGAGATGGTCAGTATCCTGCGGAAGGAGCTGCTGTCGTTCTCGGAAGTCAACGACGTGCTCTCCCAAACGGGACGAAGCAACGACGGCACGGATCCCAGCGGGTTTTATTACGTGCAGATGCAGGTAAACCTGAAGCCGAAGGAGGAGTGGGGGAGGCGGATTTCGCTCGACGGGCTGGTGGAGGAAATGGACGTGAAACTTAAAAATTACCAGGGGATCAATTACAATTATTCACAGCCGATCATTGACAATGTCGCTGAAGCAGTTGCCGGTATGAACGCCTCCAACGCCGTGAAGATTTTCGGCAATGATCTCGACAAGCTCGATGCGTATGCCAACCAGGTGATCGAGCAGATCAAGGACATCCCGGGGATCAAGGACGTCGGGATCCTCCGGAACATCGGCCAGCCCGAAATCAGCATCCAGCTGGATGAAGAAAAAATGGCCATTTACGGTATTACAAAAGCGGATGCGCAGGCGGTGATCGAGATGGCGATAGGCGGGAAGACGGTTACCCAGAAATACGAAGACGACCGACGGTTTGATATCCGGATCCGGTATGACGCCGACTACCGCAAAAATGAAAATGACATCATGATGCTGATTATTCCCACCATCACCGGGAAGCGGATTCCGCTGAAGGAAATTGCCGTCATCAGGCAGGTGACGGGTCCTGCCTTCATTTACCGGGACAATACCAAGCGGTTTATCGGGGTGAAGTTTTCCGTGCGCGAGCGGGACCTGGGCAGCACCATTGCGGAAGCCCGGAAAAGCGTGAAAAGCCATGTCCGGCTCCCGGAAGGATATCACATTGAGTGGACCGGTGAGTTTGAAAACCAGGTACGGGCTACGCAGCGCCTGGCGCAGGTGGTTCCCATAAGCCTTATCCTGATTTTTGTACTGCTGTTTATCATGTTCGGGAATGCCCGTGACGCGGGTTACGTGCTGATCAACGTGCCCTTTGCGCTGATCGGCGGGATTCTTGCCCTGCATCTGACGGGGATCAACTTCGGGATATCGGCCGGGGTCGGTTTTATCGCCCTGTTCGGGATATGTATCCAGAATGGTGTGATCCTGATCACGGAAATCCAGAAGCAGTTTAAGATGACCCGTAACCTGACCACCTCGATCATCAAGTCCGTCCACATACGTACCAGGCCGGTGGTCATGACCGCGCTGATGGCCGCGCTGGGCCTGTTGCCGGCGGCGCTGAGTACAGGTATCGGCTCGGAAAGCCAGAAGCCGCTCGCCGTCGTGATCATCGGCGGGCTGGTTACCGCCACCTTGTTTACGCTGCTGGTTTTCCCTATCGTCTACTACCTTCTGGCGCGCAGGAAGCATGCCGTATCCTCTTAAGCGGGGCGGCATCCGGGTATTATGCCTACAATTTTTGCCGGAAACGTTGTCTGAGCGGAATTTCTTGGTAATTTGAAGGCCGGATGTAATCATTCCCCTTATGAATATTTCTTTCATCGGTGCCGGTAACGTCGCCTGGCATCTCGCACAGGAACTCGAAAACGCAGGGCATTCGATCGTGGAGATCTACAGCAGGGATGTCCGTAATGCGCGCCGGCTGGCCGCTCAGCTGTATGATACGGAGGTAAAGGAAGACCTGAATTTTTCGGAAAGCCCGGCCCAGGTATTTGTCCTGGCTGTCCGTGACCAGGCGCTCGAAGAGGTGGTCGAAAGGCTGGTGATGCCGGAAGACGGGATCCTGGTCAATACCTCCGGTACCCGGTCGCTGGCCACGCTTCAGCGGCTCGTCGGGGTCTATAGCGACGTACCGGTCCGGACAGGCGTATTCTATCCCATCCAGACTTTTTCCAGGGAGGAGCCGCTGGCGAGCGGAGAAATCCCCTTCTGCGTGGAGGCATCGGATGAAGACACGGCGGCCAGGCTGGTCGGCCTGGCGCACAGCATCGGGTCGACGGTGTATGAAATGGACTCGGAGGAGCGCAAGATCCTGCACGTAGCGGCTGTCTTTGCCAATAATTTTACCAACCACCTGCTCAGTGTAGCCCACGATATACTCGAAACGGAAGGACTGGACAGCGAAATGCTCGCACCGTTGGTCAGGGAGACCTTCCTGAAGGCGCTGGCTTCCGGCGATCCGGCGGAGGTCCAGACGGGTCCCGCCCGGCGGGGTGACTGGGAAATTACCAGCCATCATCTCGAATACCTGCAGCGCCTGCATCCCGATTGGGCGAAGCTTTATCGCAATGTCAGCGAAAGCATCCGGGAGAAGCATTTCGGAGAGGAGGAGTAAACCGGATATGAAGGAAGACAGGCGGGACGGTTCGGGGAAATTTTTAAAATAACCACGAAATAAACAGCAGATAAAAAATGCCAGAAGGACTTAGCATCAGCCAGTTGATCAGGACGAGAAGAAGTATTTTCCCGCCCAGCTATAACGACAAGCCCATCGAAAGGGAGATCATAGAAACCATCCTCGAAAATGCCAACCATGCGCCTACGCACCGGCTGACGGAGCCCTGGAGATTCACGGTTTTC
>JBEBSO010000192.1:0-6773 GCA_040394275.1 Telluribacter sp. | reverse complement strand
GTCGGGAGTTCTGGTGTGCGGTGCTTCCGTTTTAAGCGCTGAGAAAAGACAAAACTCTTCCCGGTAACCAAATATAATTCTTTGATTGTCCTGTAAATTTAAAAAATAACTAAAGTTTAAGTAGTATTTTCTTGAAAAATAGTCAAATACCAGCTGATGACTGTGTTTTTTTGAAATAATATTTGGTTGGCGGCTTGATTACAAACTTTTTTTATCCGGGAAAGACCTCTACCTGCCGGCAGTCACCAGCTGCAGGGTGTCGCCTTCACGTATCTCCTCCGATCCTTTCCTGAGCACCCGGTCGCCGGTCCGAAGGTCTCCGAACACCTCCACCAGGCTATCGAGCACAATACCCTTCCGGACGGTAACCCAGCGGGCGGTGCCGTTGTACGGCCGGATAACGAAAACTTTTTCGCTGGAGGTGACTACGGCCGTCTGGGGAACAAACAGGGTGGAATCGCTGCGCTCCACCGGCAGGGAAACGTTGGCATACATACCTGCCTTGAGCTGACCGCCTGCGTTGACAGCATCGAATTCAACCATCATGGCACGGTTTTCCTGCTGCATACTTTCGGAACTCCTGGCCAGGCGGGCCTGGAACTGTGTATTGGGGAAGGCCGTTACCGAAAAGCTTACGATTGCCCCGGGGGTAAGCGATCCTGAATAGCTTTCGGGGATGGCAACAGTAAGCCGGAGCGTGCGGCTGTCTTCCAGCGTGAACAGCGGTGCTGCCTGGCTTCCTGTTCCGACGAGCGCGCCGGGGCTGATATTGCGTTCGGTGATGACACCGTCAAAAGGAGCCGTGAGGGTAAGATAGGAGGCGAGCTCGGCTTTCGATTTGTGGAAGGCTTCCGCAGCTTTCAGGTTTTCACGGGCCGCAGCCACTGCCGAGCTGTCCGACCAGGCTTTGGAGCGGGCCTGGTCGATTTCGTTCACCGATATGGAGCCATCTTCCAGCCGGTTGGTCTGCAGGAGCCTCCGGTAGGTCGTGCGGCTTGCTTCCAGGTGAGCCATCTGCTGGCTCAGGCTGGCCTCTGCGGCGATTTTCCGCGCGGCAGCCTGGCTTAGCTCCGAATGAATTTCGGGAGCGTCCAGCACGGCCAGCACCTGCCCTTTCCGCACGCGGGATCCCCTGTCAACAAGCACTGTCCGGACAAATCCCGGCACCTTGGCGTGGATGCCCACTTTGTTCCAGGGCTTCAGCTCTCCCGGGAAAGTGACCTGTTTTGACGGGCGCAGACTGATCACCGCACTCCATTCTACGGCAGGCGATGCTTCGTTGGCTGCTGTCCCGGCGGGTTTGTCGTCGGAATGGCTGCAGGCGGCAAGCAACAGGGAGGCTGCGACGAAGAGGGTTAAAGGCTGATAGTTCATAGGGAAGAATAACCGGTTCATTGCTTTACAAATAGTTTATTTTCAGGATCTTCCGGATCAAGGGATACCGAGTCGAAGGAAGCATTTTTCTGCGTAAGCGTAAACAGCGCAGGCAGCACCAGGAGCGAGGCAAACGTGGAGGCAATGAGCCCGCCGATCACGGCCTGGCCGAGCGGGGCAATCTGGTCGCCTCCCTCGCCAAGTCCGAGCGCCATAGGGGTCATGCCGGCGATCATTGCAATCGTGGTCATCAGGATAGGACGGAGACGGCTGCCGGCTGCGAAAACGACAGCCTCCCGTGCATCTTTCATCCTGAACCTGAGGTTCTCGGCGTTGGTAATCATCAGGATCGCGTTGGCCACTGATACCCCGACGGACATGATCAGTCCCATATAGGACTGGAGATTGAGCGTCGAGCCGGCGATCAGCAACAGGATCAGGGAGCCGGCCACCACTGCAGGAACGGCGGACAGGATCGTAAATGAAAGCCTGAACGACTGGAAGGTGGCTGACAGCATCAGGAAAATAATGACTACTGCTACGACGAGCCCGGTCTGTAATCCGCCGAGGGTATCATCGAGCAGGGTGGTCTGGCCTTTAAGTTCCACCAGCACGCCGCGGGGAGGCTCCCCGGCGCGCCTGATTGCCGCCTGAACGGCTTTCCCGGCTGTTCCGAGATCCACCTGGTGAAGGTTGGACGTGATGGTTACGAGCCGGTTCGGGCCTGCCCTGTCGTATTGTCCGGGGGCGGTTTCCTCGCTGAAAGTCGCTACATCTGCCAGCAGCGGGCGGTCCGTACCTTTCAGCAACGGGATGTTTGCGATCGCATCCAGGCCTGACATTTCGTATTCCGGGATCTGCACCTGTACCTGGTAGGCAAGGCCTTTCGCATCGTCGAGCCAGAGGTTTTTGTCTGTAAACCGGCTGGAGGACGTGGCCGCTACCATGGACCTGGCTACTTCCGAAGAGGTAACGCCCAGCTGACCGGCGCGCTCCCTGTCCAGTGTGACCTTCAATACCGGGTAGTGGAGCGGCTGCGCAATCTGTATGTCACGCAGGAAGGAAATCTTTTCCATCTCCGCCTTGATGCGTGCAGCAAAGTGACCGGCCTCTTCCAGGTTCCGGGCTGCTACGTTGACGGCGATAGGAGTGGCCGAGCCCTGGCTCATGATCTTGTCGACCAGCTCCATGGGCTCAAACGATATGAGCAGGCCCGGGATCTCCCGGCGCAGGCGTTCGCGCAGGCGCTCTTTCAGCCTGTCGATCCGGACGGGGAAATCTTTATCAAGGGACACCTGCAGCAGCGCCTCGTGGGGCCCGCTGTTGAAAACGAAGATGTTGGAGGTGCCGTAGCTGGACGGTACCGTGCCGACATAAGCCGAGGAGATGGCGAGGTTGCCTGCGCCGACCTCTTCCTTAATCTCCCTGAGCACTTTAAGGGTAGCCTGCTCGGTCCGCTCGACGCGTGTTCCGTCAGCCAGGCGCAGCCGCATCTGGAACTGCCGGCTGTTGGCTTTCGGCAGAATATCCGTCCCGATCAGGAAGAAGCACCCGACGATTACCGCGGTCACGCCCGCCAGGTATATGGCGGCGGCAAGCTGCCTTTTTTCCAGTATTTTGTCCAGCAGGAGGATGTACCGGTTGCGGAACCTGTTGAAACCGGTGGCGTCTTTTTCCCGCAGGTGGCTGCCTTCTCTGATTACATCCTCCGTCTCGTCGGCATCCAGCGCCAGTGTGGGCGCTTCATGCTCCACGTGGTCTTTGAGCAGCCAGTTTGACATCACGGGCACCAGGGTCTGAGCGAGGAGAAAAGAGGCAATCATCGCAAAGCCTACGGCCAGAGAAAGCGGGAGGAACATGGATTTGGGCACACCGGTCATTACAAAAGCCGGTGCAAAAACAGCCAGGATAGAGAGGAGAATGAGAAACTCCGGGAAGGCGATTTCCCGGCAGGCATCCCATATCGCCTGCTGCTTCGGTTTTCCCATCTCCTGGTGCTGGTGAATGTTCTCTATGGAAACCGTGGCCTGGTCGACAAGCACCCCGATGGCCAGCGCCAGGCCGGACAGCGTCATGATGTTGATGGTTTGCCCGGCCAGGTGCATCATGATTACGGCCGAGAGAATAGATATGGGAATCGTAACCACCACGATGATGACACTCCGCCAGTCCCGGAGGAAAAGCAATACCATCAGGCCGGTCAGCAGGGCGCCCAGCACTCCTTCGGTGATCAGGCTTTTCAATGAATTGATTACGTATACCGACTGGTCGAATTCGTAGGATATTTTTACATCTTCGGGAATGGCCCGCCGGAGCTCAGGCAGCGCAGCTTTGATGTTGTTGACGACGTCCAGGGTCGAAGCGTCCGATTTTTTCACTACGGGGATATAGACGGCCCTTCTCCCGTTGACGAGCGCATAGCTGACGGTGATGTCGGCTCCGTCTTCTACCGTGCCTACATCCCTTATGAATACCGTCGGGCCAGATCCCTTCCGGACCGGTATGTCCATGAAGTCTTCGGGTTTTTTTACCAGCGCGTTGACCGGCGTCATCAGCGCTTTGTCGCCGATTCGGATGTTACCGGCCGGGGAAGGCAGGTTATTGGCAACGACAGATTTGATGATTTCCTCGCTCGTCATCCGGTAGCTTCTCAGCTTCAGCGGGTCGACGCGGATGACAATCGTCCGCTGGTTTCCTCCGAAGGGGGGCGGGCTGGATACGCCTTCGATCCGGGAAAACATCGGGCGCACGCGGGAGGAAGCAAAATCCTGGATTTCATTGAGCGAGCGGTTTTTGCTTTCAAATACGAGCTGCCCGACCGGGACGGAGCTGGCGTCAAACCGTACCACCTGGGGCGGCACCGTGCCGTCGGGCATGTAGGCTTTTGCCCGCGATACATTGTTGGCCACTTCGGCCGCAGCCTGCGCCATATCCGTACCGGGATAAAATTGCAGCTTGATGAGGGAAAGGCCCTGTATGGTCTTGACGTCGATGTCCTTGATCCCGGAAACGTAGAGAAAGTGATCCTGGTAGCGGGTGGCAATAAAGCCGTCCATCTGGTCAGGCGCCATCCCGCCGTAAGGCTGTACAACGTATATGGTGGGCAGGTCCAGGTTGGGGAAAATATCGACCGGGATGGTCCGGATCGAAAGAACCGAGAAAAACAGGATGGCGATCACGGCAACCATGACGGAGACGGGTCGGCGTAAGGCCTGTCTGATCAATTGATACATAAATGAATCAGTTGTTAGGAATTCGTTGAAAAAGTTGCGTTTAAATCTGGTCGAGGAAAAGGGCTATATCCCCGGTGGCCGCGGCTTTCAGCAGGAGGCTCCGCCAGGCGTTGCCGTTGGAGATATAGAAATCTATTTCGGCCTGGTTGAGTACCGTGATGCTCTGTGTCAGCGCGGTCAGGTCAGCGAGCCCGCTTTCATACCGTGCCCGGGTCTGGTTGTAGGCGCGCCGGGCTGCATTGAGCTGCACCGGGGTCAGCCTGGCCTGGTCGAGCGAAAGGGCAAAACGGTCTTCGGCGTCCCTGGCCTCCGTTTCGAGCCTCAGCCGGGAGTGATCCAGCATATACCCGGCATTTGCAGCCTGGTACAGGTCGGCCTTATAATTGTAGCGAAGCCTTGCGATGTCGGTCAGCTGCCACCTGGTAGAGAAGCCAAAAAGGTAGTTGTAGACCTGGTAGCGTACGCCGTTCGCGAAATCCGTGTATTGTTTGCCGTCCTGGTTGGAGTTGCCCGAGCCTCTGGCATGGCCGTAGCCGATGAGAGACAGGGACGGCAGCCACGATTTCCGGGAGGCGACAGCCTGCTGGCTCAGCCGTTCATATTCCGCCCGTGACAATGCCAGGAAAGGGTGGCTTTCCGGCGCCGCAGCAGCCCGAGCTGCGGAAGGAAGCCGGGAGAAAAAGGAGAGCGAATCTGCCTGCAGGCTGTCGTAGGCCGTGCCAGATAGCTCTGCAAGCCGGAGCTGCTGATGCCTGACATTTCGCTGGGCTTCCAGCAGGGCAATCCGGGCGCCGGCCAGGGTTGCATTTACGAAGGCCGTATCGACAGGCGCCTTGATACCGGATCTGACGGCTGCGCTCACTACTTTTTCCAATGTCCGGGTGCGGTCGAGGATCCGGCGGCGTGCCTCGGCTATCTTCTGGCTGATGGACAGGCCCAGGTAGGTATCCGCCACCTTTATACTGTGCTGGAAAAGCGCATTGTCGTATAGGGCTTCCTGTTCGTCTCTTGCTGATTCGGCAAGCCTGATGTTTGCCTTTACTCTTCCGAAGGTAAAAAACTGCCAGTCTGCGACGATCGACGTAAGCGATCCGAACACCCCCTGGTAATTGTTGACAGGACTTACGCCGCCGGAGGGGGCAAAAGCGGTGCCGTAGTTGGGGAAAAGGGCGCCGTCTACGTTGTTGCCCGTCGAGAAAGTATACTGGTGCTGGGCGGTTACCGATGGAAGGGCGGCGGTCCTGGCGGACCTGACCTGGTAGCCGGAAGAGGCGATCCCGGCCTGGCGTGCTTTCAGCACCGGGAAATTTTTGGCCGCTTCGTCCAGGATCTCTCCCAATGTCCGCGTTTGTGCAGCGGCATCGCCGGCGGCCAGAAGCCCGGCGCCAAAAAGGATACGAACGGAAAGAGACCTGATAAAATGGAGTGGGGAAGAAGCATAGAGACCGGATAAATAAGCGAACGGCCTAAATACCAAATTCAATTTTTGCATGTTCAGAAAGATAGAATCGATTTTCGTGGCACTCAAAACTATGAGGCAATTCTGGAAAAATTTTGGAATTTTAGGGGAATCCGTTAGATTACCGGAAAATCTGAATGAGGAAGCGGACTCCTGAAAAACAGTGAAATGAAAATTTTGGTTGTAGAAGATGAAGAAACACTTTCGGAGAGTATCGTACAATACCTGACCAGAGAGGGGTTTGTCTGTGAGACGGCCGGGGACTTCGACCAGTCGGTGGAGAAAATCCAGCTTTACCAATACGATGCTGCCATTATCGACCTGACGCTGCCCGGCGGCGACGGGCTGTCGGTCATTGAGAAGATGAAGCGGATCTCCCCGCTTACGGGGATCATCATCATATCGGCCCGCAACGGCCTGGAAGAAAAGATACGGGGACTGGAAACGGGATCCGACGATTATCTTACCAAGCCCTTTTCCCTGCCGGAACTGAATGCCCGTCTTAAATCGCTGATCAGGAGACGGCATTTCGGCGGCAATAAAGAAATTGTCTTCCGGGATATCCGGGTCAATCCCTATTCGAGGGAGGTATACCTGTGCAACCGGGAAACGCATCTTTCCAGGAAGGAATACGATTTGCTGCTCTATTTTCTTTCCAACGTGGGCATCGTCCTGACCAAGGAATCCATAGCAGAGCACCTATGGGG
>JBEBSO010000191.1:0-6805 GCA_040394275.1 Telluribacter sp. | reverse complement strand
GGGTCATGCGCCTCACAATACTCCCCGGTAAAAGGCCGCTCCGTTCCTTTTTGCCTGGTAATGTAATACTGCCCGGGTGTAAGCAGGCTTTTCCATTCCTCCTCCGTTTTTTCTACCCGGCGGGGAGGAGCCGGATTCCCGTTTTTTGCCAGGCTGACCACTTCACTCCAGTTCATTTTCTCTGTCTTTTAGATTTTCTGATTTACCGGTTTCTCTTGCTTTCCCAGAAGGCCTCCTCCAGGCCGGCCCTGTGACCGGGGTGCGCGATGTCAATGAGCGCCTTCGCCCGTTGGCTGAGATTACGCCCGTACAGCTCTGCTACCCCGTACTCCGTGACTACATAATGCACATGCGCCCTCGTGGTCACCACACCCGCTCCTTCTTTCAGCATCGGGACGATCTTCGATTCGCCCCTGCGGGTAACCGACGGCAGCGCAATAATGGGCTTCCCTCCTTCCGAAAGGCTTGCCCCCCGTATAAAATCCATCTGCCCCCCTACTCCCGAATACAGTCGGGAGCCGATCGAATCGGCACAAACCTGGCCGGTAAGGTCTATTTCGATGGCACTGTTGATCGCCGTTACCTTCGGGTTTCTCCTGATGACGGAGGTATCATTGGTATAGGATACATCCAGAATGGCCACCATCGGGTTGTCGTCTACAAAATCGTACAGCCGGCGACTTCCCAGCAGAAACGTGGACACCACTTTCCCCGGATGGGTTCGTTTCAGGCTGTTGTTGATCACCCCGCTCTCGATCAGGTCGATGGCGCCGTCGGAAAACATCTCGGTGTGCAGGCCCAGGTTCTTATGGTGCCGGAGACACCGGAGCGTCGCATTCGGAATACCGCCGATCCCTACCTGTAGCGTCGCGCCATCCTCGACAAGCGACGCCACATGGTTGCCGATCGCCATTTCCGTATCGTCGGGCTCGGCAGGCTCGTGCCCGTACAGATCAAAATCTTCGTAGTACAGCGCATCAAACCTGTCTGCGTGCACCTGGCCGTCCCCGTGCGTACGCGGCATTTTCGGATTTACCATCGCCACCACCTTCCGGGCGGTCTCGACTGCCGCCCGGGCCACATCCACCGATACGCCAAGCGAACAGTAGCCGTGACGATCCGGCGGTGAGACCTGTACCATCGCCACATCCGGCTTTATCACGCCCTTGTGAAACAGGGCGGGCAGCTCGCTCAGGAAAACAGGGATATAACTCGCCCTGCCACGGCTGACGGCCTCCCTCAGGTTGGCCCCTATGAAAAAAGCATTCGCATGAAACGCCTTTTCACACCCCGGATCTGCCAGGGGGAAAGGCCCCTCCAGGTGCATGTGATAAGTCTGCACATTTTCCAGTTCATCCCGCCGGGCTGCCAGCGCTTGAACGAGGGGCGTGGGCGTCGCTGCGCCTGCGTGTATGAAGACATGGTCTCCGCTCCCGATGATGCCTACGGCATCCGCCGCCGATACAAACTCTTTCATGGATAACAGGGGTTACAAAGTGGATCGCCAAACCGGGTATCAGCTTTCGGGCAGGTACACCAGGGAGCTGAAGAGGTCCTCCTGAAACATGTCCATAGCCAGGTCCTGCAGTTGTGCAGCCGTAATTCCGCTGATCTCGTTAAATATCTCGGAGAGGGAATCCACCCTGTCGGTATCCAGGAGGCTCTTTCCCATCATCAGCATGTAGCTGAGATTGCTTTCCTCGGACATGGCAAGCTGTCCCATCAGCTGCGATTTGATGTGGTGGAGCTGGGTGGCCGACAGCGGCTGCTGCTTCAGCCGCATCAGCTCCTTGTACACGAGCGCGATGCTGCGGTCCAGGTGCTTCTGCTCCGTCCCAAAGTAAATACTGAAGAAGCCAGCATCCAGGTAAGGCGTATAATTTGCTTCTATGGAATAGACAAAGCCATATTTCTCCCGCAGCGCCATATTGAACCTAGAGTTCATGCCCGGCCCGCCCAGCAGGTTGACCAGCATAAAAAAGGGCAGGCGCCTTTCGTCCGGGAGTGCGTAAGAAGGCCTTCCCAAAGCACACTGCGCCTGTGTAAGCGACCGTTCCACTTTCTTCCGTTCCGGCGCATACCCTTCCGGGGCCCGCCGTTTGCGCGAAGTGGTCCGGTGGGGAATGTCCGAAAGGTATTTAGCGGCAACCCTGACAACCCTGGAAAAAGGGAAACGGTTGACCGAGGAAAATATAATGCGCTCGGTATCGATATTCTGGTCGATGAAGTGCAGCAGGTCCGCACGGGTAAAAGCGCTTACTGTCCCGGTATTGCCCAGGATATTGGTACCCAGCGAATGCCCCGGGAAAAGCAGCCTGTCGAAGTCGTCCTGGATTGCATCCTCCGGTGAATCGTGGTACATCGACATTTCTTCCAGGATGACGTTGCGCTCCCTTTCGATCTGCTTTTCCGGGAAGACCGAATGAAAAGCGATGTCACTGATCAGATCCACGGCTTTGTCAAAATGCTCGTCGAGCACCGAAGCATGAAAGCATACCTTTTCCTTGGTGGTATAGGCATTCAGCTCGCCGCCTACCATCTCCAGACCGTTGATGATGTGGTGGGAGCGCCGCCGCCCGGTCCCTTTGAAAGCCATGTGCTCCCAAAAATGGGCCAGCCCCTCCTGCCCGGGCTGCTCGTCGCGGCTCCCGATATCCAGCATGATGCCGCAATGGGCTATTTTCGTAAAGGGAACCTGTTTGTGAGCAATTCTGATCCCGTTGGACAGCGTGTGTATCTGATATTCGTCTGCAATTAAACCCGCATGCTCTTTAGGAGCTATCCGTTTGCGTATGTTACTTCTCTTCATTTCCGTTTGTCTCTGCGGCCGTAAAGAATCCCTGCAATCCGGGAGGCCGGTTACCGGGCACTGCCCGCTTACTGCTTATTTTATCAATTCATCCGCAACCAGGCAGCGGCCGGGGGCCGTCCGCGTCGCCGGTGCAGAGCAAGGTACAAAATTAAATGAATTAAACAGAATCGGGCAAAAGTTTGCCGGTTCGGGAAAAAGAAATTAAAAAAATTTAATCTACTACTTTGATAGAGTTAATGGCTTTAGTAAATTTGCCGACCAAATTCCGCAACATGGAACAACCTATTGAAGATATACAGCAAACCGGGTCCACCTCGCTGAAGCCGCAGGAGAATGTCCTTTGGTATACAGTACCGGTTATTCTGCTGGTTTTGCTCGTCATTGCCATTGCCCTGTTCGGAAGTGTGTCATTCCAGGCTTTTGATTTCGGCTCACTCCTTTCCAGCGACTTCCTGTTTTATCTCCTGGTGGGACTGGGCGCCCAGATGGTGGACGGGGCGCTGGGCATGGCATACGGCGTTACCTCCAACTCGTTTCTGCTTTCCCTCGGGGTACCCCCTGCCATCAGCAGCGCCAGCGTACATGTCGCGGAGATGTTTACCACCGGCGCTTCGGCCCTGTCCCATTTCAAATTCAAGAACATCAACAAGAAGCTGTTCAAAAATCTCCTGATCCCCGGGGCTATCGGTGCGGTCGCCGGCGCCTACCTGCTTTCCGATTTCATTGACGGCGACGCCTTCAAGCCGTATATGGCTGCCTACATGGCGGTGCTGGGTATTATTATCATCCGCAAAGGGCTCTTAGGACAAAAGAAAAAGAACAAGACCAAAAGGATAGGGTGGCTGGCTGCTTTCGGCGGATTTATGGACTCCATCGGAGGCGGCGGATGGGGACCGATCGTCACCTCTTCGCTGCTGGGACAAGGCCGTGATCCCCGTTACACCATCGGCTCGGTAAATGCTGCGGAGTTTGGCGTCACCTTTGCCAGCGGCATCACTTTTCTCATCTTCACCGGTGTAAACAGCTGGCAGGTAGTGCTGGGACTGATTGTCGGCGGCGTCCTCGCTGCCCCGATCGGTGCGCTGCTGGTCAGAAAGGTGAAGCGCAAGCCCCTGATGATTGCCGTCGGTCTCATGGTCATTGCGCTGAGCATCCGGACCATTTATTATTCGCTGTAAATACCGGGAACCCCGCAGCCGTCGCTCCGCTCCATCCTCCGCTTTGCAGCAACTCCTCCCCGGCTGATGATTCTCGGCATTTTGTACCTGGGGGTGTTTAACAGTTCGGCCCGGTTTATCTACTTCCGGTTTTAAGAAGGTCGGGAACGCCGGCCATTCCCGTCTTTTCGTATCCGGCTTATGCCGTCTTATTGGCCAGCTGACCGCAGGCGGCGTCAATGTCTTTCCCCCGGCTTCTGCGCACATGGACTGTCACGCCTCTTTCTTCCAGGTATTCAGCAAAACGCTTCAGCCGGTCGCCGCCGGTATTCCTGAAGTCGGCTTCCGCAATGGGGTTGTATTCTATGATATTTACACGCGCAGGGACCCGTCTTGTAAATTCCAGGAGCTCTCTTGCATCCTGCAGGGTGTCATTAAAGTTGTGGAAGACGATGTATTCGAAGGTGATGCGGTTGCCCGTTTTTTTGTAGAAAACATTCAAAGCCTCCGCCAGGCTGTCCAGCGAATTGGAGGCGTTGATCGGCATAATCTGGTTGCGCTTTTCGTCATTGGCCGCATGCAGCGACAGGGCCAGCCGGAACCTGACGTCGTCTTCCGCCAGCTTCGTTATCATTTTGGCGATGCCGGCCGTAGATACCGTAATACGCCTGGGCGACATGCCGAGCCCCTCAGGCGAGGTAATGTATTCGATCGATTTGAGCACATGGGCATAGTTGAGAAGCGGCTCACCCATGCCCATGTATACGATATTCGTCAAAGGGGCCGCATAGTGCTGCGCTGCCTGCCGGCTTATCTCCACTACCTGGTCATAAATCTCTCCCGGATCCAGGTTGCGCATGCGTTCCATGTAGCCGGTGGCACAAAACTTACAGGTCAGCGAGCACCCCACCTGGCTGCTCACACAGGCCGTCATGCGGTCTTCGGCGGGGATGAGCACCCCTTCCACCAGATTGCCGTCGTGCAGACGAAATGCAGATTTGATGGTGCCGTCGGCGCTTTTCTGCTGCTTATCCGTAACCAGGGACCTGATGTCGTAATGATCGCCCAGCAGCTCCCGGGTCTTCAGCGACAGATTGGTCATCTCGTCAAAAGACCGGGCCGATTTTTTCCACAGCCATTCCTGGATCTGCTTCGCCCGGAAGCCCTGCTCACCCTGGTCTTTCAACCAGGCCTTGAGCTGCTCCCCGGAGAGCCTCCTGATATCGGCTTTTATGGAAACGGAAGTAGTCACCCTACCAGATCCTTTGCTTCACGATAGATCAGCGCCTCACGGTCCGGCCCGGTGGAAATAAAGCTTACCGGGATCCCCAGCTCCGATTCGATATAAGCTACGTAAGCCGCCAGCTGGGAAGGGATATCCTCGAAGCTGTGAATGTCGTTCAGCGGCTGTGCCCAGCCTTCAAAATCCCGGTATACAGGCTCTACCGGAGTATCACACAGGTCGTGGGGAAGCTTGTCGGTCAGAGACCCGTCAGGCAGCCGGTAATGCGTACACACGCGGATGGTATCAAAGATATTGAGCACATCGACTTTCATCATCACCAACTGCGTGACGCCGTTGATCATCACGGCATACTTCAGCGCGGGCATGTCCAGCCAGCCGGTCCGCCTGGCCCTCCCGGTGGTGGAGCCGAACTCCTTACCTTCCCGGCGGATTTTCTCACCGGTTTCGTCCAGCAGCTCGGTAGGGAAAGGCCCGCTTCCGACCCTGGTACAGTAGGCTTTGAAAATCCCGAATACTTCCCCGATTTTACCGGGTGCGACGCCGAGACCTGTACAGGCCCCTGCCGTCATGGTGCTTGAGCTGGTCACAAAAGGGTACGAGCCGAAGTCTATGTCCAGCAGCGATCCCTGGGCGCCTTCGGCCAGCACGCTTTCTCCCTTTTCAAGGGCCACATTGACCTGGTATTCGCTGTCGGTCAGCGCAAACTGCTTCATAAAGGCAACCGCCTCAAAAAATTCTTTCTCCGCCGCCTCCAGCTGGGCAGCATAGTCAAACCCGTAGAAGTCAAGGATCACCTTGTGCGCCTCTGCGAGCTTCCGGTATTTTGCCCCGAAGGCAGCCGAAAGGATATCCCCTACCCGGAGCCCCTGGCGGGCCACTTTGTCCTGGTAGGCCGGCCCGATGCCCTTCAACGTGGAACCGATCTTGTCATCTCCCTTGGCCTGCTCATACGCCGCATCCAGCAGGCGGTGCGTCGGGATGATCACCGAAGCTTTTTTCGAAATGGACAGGTTGCTTTTCAGGTCAAGGGCGTATTTCGCCAGTCCCTCGATCTCCCGGCGAAAGATAATGGGGTCGAGCACGACCCCGTTGCCGATGATATTCTGGATGTTGTCCCTGAAAATGCCCGACGGGATCTGGTGCAGCACGTGCTTATTCCCGTCAAATTCAAGTGTGTGCCCTGCATTCGGCCCTCCCTGAAACCTGGCGACTACATTGTACCTGGGGGCCAGTATGTCAACAATTTTACCTTTTCCCTCGTCACCCCATTGCAGGCCGAGGAGTACATCAACTTTCATCTGTTTATTTTATGATTGATTTTTTTGGTCAGAGGGAATTCATCTGCTGATCCTCTTAATTTTTTTATTAAGGACAGATGGAATCCGCTGTTCGCTCATTCGCAGGAATAGTCAGGCACGGATTGTATGCGCATCCGCTTATGCTCATTTCATAGATATATTTTTCTTATCTGATTCCGGACATCCGGGCTAGGCAGTCAGCGCCTCTGCCGGGCGGTTTTCACAGTTGTTCCTGTTGCAGCCGCCGTAAAATATGAGCGAGTGGTGTGTGACGTTGACATGAAGCATTTCC
>JBEBSO010000190.1:0-6816 GCA_040394275.1 Telluribacter sp. | reverse complement strand
GGAGCCAGCAGCAAATCGTCTGCAGTCTTTCCGGAAAAATAGGCGCTTAAATGGTGAAATGCAAGTTTTTAATATTATTAAAAGTAACTGAAAGTGATAATTTCAATTTTTCATTAGATTATTGCAATCCGGGGTTGATTTCTTCATAAAAGTGAAGCATTTTGGCTGTTTTCGGGCCTGAATCCGGCTTAAATCGTCAGCCGGAAGCTTTTCCTGTGCAAGGGGGTGCAGCCGTGCTCGGCGATGGCTTTCCGGTGGTAAGTCGTTGGGTATCCGACGTTTGTTTCCCACCCGTAATGCGGGTAGCGCTCCGCGTAGGAAGCCATGAGCTCGTCGCGGTAGCACTTGGCGAGCACCGAAGCGGCGGCAATGGAAAGAAATTGGGAATCACCCTTTATAATGCAGGTGTGCGGTATCATGGGATACGGTATGAACCGGTTGCCGTCGACCAGCAGGTGCTCCGGCCGCAGCGGCAGCTGGTCGACGGCGAGGTGCATCGCCCGGATGCTTGCCCGGAGGATGTTGATCTGGTCAATGTCCTCGTTGGATACCTCGGCGATGGCCCACGCCAGCGCCACCTCCCTGATTTCTTCGCGGAGAAAGTGTCGCTGCTGCACCGAAAGCTGCTTGGAATCATTCAGAACCGGGTTTACATACCCGCCTGGCAAAATAACGGCGGCCGCGACTACCGGGCCTGCCAGGCAGCCCCGCCCTACCTCATCGAGCCCGGCTTCAACGACAAACTGGTTATAATATGATCGGAGCATTGCAATAAACGGAATCCGGCGGGCGTGCCGTGTTAATCTTCGAGTACATTGGACATGAACGTGCTTTTGGTAAGCAGGGCCGCCAGAAAGCACACGGCTGCCCAGTAAAGGTAAGGGCGGTAGAAATCTTTGACTTCCGTAAACCGCACCTCGCTGAATTTAACCTTTTCCAACCGGTCGATCTGGTTGAAAATGGTGTGCAGCGTCAGGTTGTCGGTGGCCTGGAAATACTTGCCGCTGGTGGCCAGGGCTATGTTTTGCAGCTCCGAATGATCCGCTTTTTCCAGCATCGGGGCCACTTCCGCCGAATCGCTTTTGAAGGGCCGGCTGATCCTGCCGGCGGCTATGGTGTAAATGCGCACGCCGTAGGCGCTGGCCAGTTTGGCCGCCGTAATAGGGTCCAGGTTGCCGGAGGTATTGTCGCCGTCGCTGATCAGGATGGCTACCCGGGTGCTGCTTTTGGAATCCCGGAGGTTGTTGACGCTCAGGGCGATCGCGCTGCCGATGGCCGTGCCGGCCGTGGGGATCATCCCGGGGTTGAGCTCGTCCAGAAAACCATAGAGCAGGTCGTAATCCGTGGTAAGCGGGCAAAGGGAAAAGGCTTCGCCGGCGAAGATGATCAGGCCGATGCGGTCCTGCAGCCTTCCCCTGATAAAATCGCGGGCAACTTTCCTGGCCGCGGTAAGCCGGTCGGGCTTCAGGTCTTTCTGAAGCATGGAGTCGGAGATGTCTATGAGAAGGGCGATATCTATTCCTTCCGAAACCCGGTCTGTCCGCCCGCTGACCGTCTGGGGCCTGGCCAGGGCGATCAGGATCAGCGCCAGGCAGGCGGCTACGCAGAGGGGCTGGACAAACCGGAGGATTACAAACCCGTCGGCCAGGGAGTCGCGGTTGTCGATGGACAGCACCAGCACCTGCCGGGCGCGCCTGTGCAGGAGGTCCCGGAGCCAGAACAGGCCGGGTATAAAGGGAATGGCATACAGGAAATAGGGGTACTCCCATTGAAATGATCTCAGCGTGTCCCAGAAAAACCACTGGGGAGAAAACCATTGTTCTGTATTCATCCCGGTAACTGCGTTTTAGGGTAATGGGGCGAAAAATCCGGTGCGCTTTCGGTTTTGTCGGCGATCTCCTTCCGTTTGTTGCGGTATACATTCTGCGCCACATTGCGCAGCACCTCCATGGCTTCCACGATCTTTGCCGAGCGGATCTGCCCGTAAATGGCCCGGTCAATTTCTTTCAGGGCGCCGGCCAGGCTGTCACTTTCAAAATGATCGAGGATTTCCCGGGTGGTATAAGTGGCAAACGGCCTTTTGAGAATTTTCTCCAGGTATTTTTTCCAGAGAATAACTGCATTTTCGACGTTGGACAGGTTGGGCTGATGCTCCGCTCCCGGATGTAACTTCTGGAAGATCCTCAGGAAGTCCCGGTGCCTGCGCTGAAGCTGGAAAAGCCGCCATTGCTGGCTCAGGGTGTCTCCGAAAAACCAGTAGATGCTGAAAGCGAATACGCCTGTTGCGGCCAGGATGAGGAGCACAACGGAATAATTAAAGTCAAGGCCGGATGGAATCACCCGGTTGTCGGACTCCATGCGGAGCTTTTCAGGATCGTCCCGCGGTACGGACAGCTTTACAAAAACGGTATCTCCCGGGGCGTAGACGGTGGTACAGTCCCGGCCGGTCAGGAGGAAAATGGGCAGGCTCAGGCCCAGTTTCGGGGCGACTTCGTACGAGATCAGCTTGTAAACGGTGCTGTCCAGGCTGACCTGGCCTTCCGTGAAGGTGGTAAAAAACTGCTGGTTTACCAGTCTGAAGGGGGAGAAGTCGTAGGTGCTGTCGGGAAAAAACACTTCAAAGTCTGAGTTGTGCCGGTAGCTCAGCGAATAGGAAAACACTTTCCCCGTTTCGATGGTATCCGAAAGAATCTTCCCCGAAGGTTCCCGGCCCTGCCGGCCGGTACGCACCGCCATTGTTTCACCGGCCAGGAGCAGGCAGAGAAAAATCCATATGTAACGGGTCTGCAGGTACTTCATACTTTGCTGTTGACGTAGCGCCTGATCCTGAACAGCCGGATCAGGGCGGGAACGTAGTCTTCGGCCGAGTTGAGCGAAAGATAGTTTGCGTTGTTCTGCCGGCAAAGCCGCTCGAGCTCTTCGGACCGTTTGCGGAACTCATTTTTTACATGGGCGCGGTACCGCGGAGACGAAGTGTTTACCCATTTGTATCTTTTTTTCTCCGAGTCGAACACCGGGATAATGCCGAGCCGGGGAAGGTCCGTCTCTCTCGCGTCGTGCACATGAATGACAATCAGGTCGTGTTTGCCGGCCAGCGCTTTCAGGTTGTGCTCGTATCCCGTGTCGATAAAATCTGAAATCAGGAATACGAGACTTTTCCGCTTCAGTATCTGGAGGGCGGTCAGTATGGCTCCCCTGATATCGGTGGAGCGCGATTCGGGCTGAAGCCTGAACAGCGCCGACAGCAGCCCGTAGGCATGTTTCATTCCGGTGCCCGGGGGATGGTACAGCTCTTTCCTGTCGGAGAAGCAGAGCAGCCCTACCTGGCTGGCTTCCCGTATGGCGGCCAGCGTCAGCACGCCGCATATCTCCTTTGATACCTCGATCTTGGAATGCTGCAGGTCGCCGATTTCCTGGGATCCGCTCACGTCGAACAGGAAAAATACCGTCTGTTCTTTTTCCTCGCGGAAGATCTTAATATAGGTGCCGTGCCCTTTTGCGGAGGCATTCCAGTCGATGGACCGGATGTCGTCCCCGTACTGGTACTGCCGCAGGTCGTCAAATTCCAGGCCCGATCCTTTGAATACGGATTGAAAGTTGCCATGGCGGGCCCCGTTCACAGCTTTTCTGATCCTGATCTCATATTTTCGTAACTTTGACAAAAATCGGTTAAACATACAGGAAGCTTTTGAAAACAGCGGCCGGCTTTGACGTTTCAGCCAGGCAACAAAGTTATATTTTTTTGAACAGATATGATGAGATTGATTTGCGCGCTTCTTTTACTCATGTCGGCGTGCTCGGGAGAAGACAAGCCCCCGAAGGGATTGCTGCCGGAGGACAAGATGGCGGATATACTGGCAGACATCCATGTGGCGGAGGCGAGGGTCGGCAACCTGCACCTGAAGTCTTCGGATTCGTCGTTGCTCGTGTATGAAAAGCTGGAGAAGGACATCTGGAAGCGGCACCGGGTGGATACGCTGAAATATAAGGAAAGTTATGCCTACTATGTGTCACATCCGAAGATAATGGTGCGTATCTACGAGAAGGTGACAAGCCGGCTGGATACGATGGAAAAGCGGAAGCGCCTGAATTTATAGGGCGGGTAATGTTTCTACTATCGCGGCATTATCGTATTTTTGTTCCAATTTCTCTTAATAACACAGTGACAGATAGCATTGTAATAATTCCTACTTACAACGAGATTGAGAATGTGGAGGCGATCATCCGGAAGGTGTTCAGCCTGCCCCATCCTTTTCACGTACTGATTATAGATGACGGGTCGCCTGACGGCACCGCGCAGAAGGTGAAGGAGCTCCGGGAAGAGTTTCCTTCCGGTTTGTACCTGGAGGAAAGAAGCGGCAAGCTGGGCCTGGGGACGGCTTACATTCACGGGTTTAAATGGGCGCTGGCGCGGGGATATGCCTATATTTTCGAGATGGACGCCGACTTCTCCCACAACCCGGACGACCTGTTGCGGTTGCACAAAGCCTGCGAGGACGGGGATGACCTGGCGATCGGGTCCCGGTATGTCAATGGCGTCAACGTCGTCAACTGGCCGATCGGCAGGGTATTTATGTCGTATTTCGCCGGCTATTACGTCCGGATCATCACCGGGATGCCGATCATGGATCCTACGGCCGGCTTTGTTTGCTACCGCAGCGAAGTGCTGAGGACGATTGACCTGGATTCTATCCGTTTTGTAGGCTATGCCTTCCAGATCGAGATGAAGTTCAATGCCTGGAAGTACGGGTTCCGTCTCGGTGAGGTGTCGATCATCTTTACCGACCGGACACGAGGTCAGTCGAAGATGTCCCGCGGCATATTCAAGGAGGCGATCTTCGGCGTCATCAGCATGAAAATAAGAAGCTACTTCAAGAAATACATTCCCAAAAGAATACCGGAATACGCCGTCCCGGAAGGAAATTGAGCCTGTGAAAGGAAGCTCCGGCTGTCTTTGTCGCGTAAACTGATTACTTTTGCGGGATGAATCTGCAAAATGACTTACTGCTGAGAGCGGCCCGCGGAGAAACTACCGGGCGCACCCCGGTATGGATGATGCGCCAGGCGGGCCGTATCCTTTCCGAATACCGGGCCGTCCGGGAAAAAGCCGGGAGTTTTATCAATCTGGTGAAGAACCCTGAAATGGCTGCCGAGGTGACGATCCAGCCGGTAGACCTGCTGGGTACGGACGCCGCCATTATCTTTTCGGATATCCTGGTGATACCTGAAGCCATGGGGCTTCCCTATGAAATGCTGGAGAGCAGGGGGCCGTATTTTCCCAGGACAGTGAGAAGTGCGGCGGACCTGGATACGCTGCGGATCGCCAGTCCGGAAGAAGACCTGGGCTATGTCCTGGAGGCCATTGCGCTTACTAAAAAGGAGCTTGACGGGCGCGTGCCGCTCATCGGCTTTGCGGGGGCTCCGTTCACACTCTTTTGCTACATGACCGAGGGAAAAGGGTCCAAAACCTTTTCGGCAGCCAAAAAATTACTCTACACGGATCCGGAATTTTCCCGGGCATTGCTGCAGCGCATCACCGACAGCACGATGGCTTACCTGAAAGCCCAGGTCGCCGCGGGGGCCGATCTCGTGCAGGTTTTCGATTCCTGGGCGGGGATACTCTCTCCCGTGCAGTACCGTGAATTTTCACTGCCTTATATCCGGCAAATCTGCGATCAGCTGACGGAAGTGCCGGTTACTGTTTTTGCAAAAGGCGCATTCTTTGCCCGGAAGGAAATCGGGGAGCTCAGCTGCGATGTGGTGGGCCTCGACTGGAACATGGACATTGCCGAATCCCGCGCGCTGATACCGTCCAAAACCCTCCAGGGCAACCTGGATCCCTGCGTGCTTTATTCTTCTTTCGGGCAGATCAGGAAGGAGACCCGCGCCATGCTGGCGCAGTTCGGAAGCGGGCGGCACATTGCCAACCTGGGTCACGGCGTATACCCCGATACCGACCCGGATAAAGTGCGCTGCTTTATCGACACGGTCAAGGAGTACAGCCCTACTGCAGCTTCTTATATTTGATCCTGGTGGGCGTGGCATCGTTGCCCAGCCTCTTCCTGCGGTTTTCTTCATACTCGCTGAAGTTCCCTTCAAACCAGTATACCGAGGAATCGCCTTCAAAAGCAAGAATATGGGTGGCCACGCGGTCGAGGAACCACCGGTCGTGGGAAATGACCACCGCGCACCCCGCAAAATTTTCAAGCCCTTCCTCCAGGGCGCGGAGCGTATTGACGTCCAGGTCGTTCGTCGGCTCATCGAGCAGCAGCAGGTTGCCGCCTTCCTTGAGCGTCAGGGCGAGGTGCACGCGGTTTCTTTCGCCGCCTGACAGGTTGCTGATCTTCTTTTCCTGGTCGGACCCCGAAAAGTTGAAACGGCTGACATAGGCGCGGGCGTTGGTCTGCCTGCCTCCGAGCATGACCCACTCATTTCCCTCGGAGATGGTCTGGTATACTGTTTTTTCCGGATCCAGGTGGTCATGTTCCTGGTCTACATAAGCCCATTGGACTGTTTCGCCGGTTTCGAAATGTCCCGTCAGCGGCTTGAGCTGCCCTGTAATCAGCTTGAAAAGCGTGGTCTTCCCCGCTCCGTTGGGCCCGATAATACCGACAATGCCGGCAGGAGGCAGCGAAAACGAAAGGTTTTCGAACAGCAGCCTGTCGCCGAAAGCCATAGAGATGTCGTGGGCTTCGATGACTTTGTTGCCCAGTCTCGGGCCGGACGGGATATAGATTTCCAGCTTTTCCTCTTTTTCTTTTCCTCCTTCGCTGAGCAGCTTTTCATAGGCGCCCAGGCGGGCTTTTGATTTGGCCT
>JBEBSO010000189.1:0-6818 GCA_040394275.1 Telluribacter sp. | reverse complement strand
CAGGTAGCCGGGCAGCGCGGTGGTCTCAATCACAGAATACCCGACGTTGATCCCCCTGACCGTCATCAGCACCCGGGCGATATCCTTCACCACGCGGCTGGGCTCTCTTTTGACCTCCTCCAGGTCACCCGGAGACCTGGTAAAATTACGCCGGGCCACGGAAGGCGAGTTGGCAAAACGCAGGTATTTGAGCTTATTGTACAACGCCACGAAGTCGACACGCCCGTTGAGTCCCCATTCTCTCCGGTTGCGGATCACATTCCCGAACGAATTACCCAGCGAATCCGTGGCTCCGAACGCATTGGCCATGAAATCATATTCGATCCGCCTGATGTAATCGGCGGTCATCCAGTCTGTCAGCGGAAGCTTATCCAGCGGAAGCCGGTAAGTCAGCTCTATCTTCTGGTTAAAATTCTTGATCCGGCCCAGCGTCTTGAAGTTGTTCCAGACGGAATCCCGCTTTTCGGACGTATTCAGGTCGCCGGAAGGCTCATCCACGATGGAATTAGCGATCGAGTTGTAGCTAAGCGTGGCATTCCGGGTAAGGTTCCAGGTAAGATCGTATTTCCTGTTAAACCAGAAATACTTTTCAAAAAACGGGTCGAGGCCCGTAGTCGTCAGGTCTTTGTTGCGCAGCTGGGTACGAATAAAGCTACGGTCCACATCCGCGCTGACAAAAACTACCGAAGGAACCGGGCTGAAGTTTACATTCCTGATCAGATCCAGCCAGGGGCTCTTGTTCGTCCATTTCTTAAAGGGCTCAACGGGTTTTGCCCTGCTGGAGTACGCATAGGCGATCCCTCCCCTAACCATTTTCTGAATATACGATTCCGTCAGGATATTCGACTGCCGCATGTCACTGAACGCATACGTAAACGACAGGTTCTCAAAATCATAGAAATGATTCCTGGCTCCCTGCTTCATCTTGATCTTCCGGACGTTGGACAGGTTGATTCCTCTCCTGATCGTCTGGTCCTGCACCATGCTCCGGTAACGCCGTCGCTCTTCCGGCGTCCGGAGGTTGTCCAGCGAGGTTTCCAGCAGCATATCGGGATCCAGGGGATCAAAATGCGGCTTGCTCAACCGTTTGTCGTAGTTTACGTAGAGCGGGATGCTGAAGCCCCAGTTCTGCGGCATAAATTTATCCACCTGGATATTGGAGCTGATCCCGAATTCGGTGGTGGCGTTGCGCGACCGCTCCCCTATCTTGGACTGCACGCTGCCGAAACCAAAAGATTCGAACCTGCCGGAAGCCGTAACCATCGCGATGTCGGCCAGCTTCAGGTTCAGCTGCCCTATGCCGGAGTTACCCGCCGTCTGGTCGAAACCTTCCACGTGCATCTCGTTGACCCACACGCAGAAGCTTTTGGACGCCTGATCGGCAGACTTCGGATTCTTCAGGCCGATCATCATGACCCTCACCGCGCTGAGATCCGGGTTCCCGACTACTGTAACCCGGTATTTTCCATCCGACGTCATGACGGAGTACGGGGTCGTCGTGGACCGTCCGAAAATCGAATTCCGTTCCGACTTTGCCTTCAGGAGCTCCTCAAATGCAATATTAAGCTCATTTTCTTCAGGCCACACCTGCTCCGGCACAGACTGGTTTTCGAACGTGGCCTTCAGCCGAGGTATCTCGATTTCGTAGTAGTTCAGGTTCGCATCCGTTCCCAAACGGACGAAGGCGCCGGTGGTACCGCTTTCATTGCGCTCGTTGTGCATGTGAAGGTACATCCGCAGCCTTTTCCTGAACATCAGGTCCAGGTTTACGTTTTTGTAAACGGCCCGCATGTCGTCGTTACGCAGGTCGGTGACGCACAGGCTCATCGCCTGCTCGTTGAGCTGGAAATTGGAAGTGGGCATGGTGTAGTCACGGTCCCGCTGCCATCCCGGGGGAACGGCATACACGTATTTCTGCTGGCCTGCACCGGCCGACTGGCTGTTTTCCTCGATGCTTACCGTTCCGACGGTAAAATTGGGATCGTAGGTCAGCGGGATCTCCTGCGGCCCGGTCGCAGTCAGGTCATAGTTGTATTTGCGGTATTGCTGGCCCACCAGCTGAAGCTGCGCAAAACGGAGCACCACCGGCGGCAGGAAATCGGTCAGGTACATCCTCAAAAACCGGATCTACTTGAACCCGTCGATCTGTCCGATTTTGCGGGTAAAGTCCTTAACCGGGACCCTGAACAAAAACCATTCCGACCCGTTTACGACGATTTTGTCCACGATAAATTTGCTGCCCAGCTGAAGTCCGTCCGGGCTGATATCGATTTCGTATTCGTAGTAAGCTTCGTTGTCATTTACCGTGTTGTCCGAATTCAGGTCTTCGGCATCCGGGAGGTTGGTGCTGGTCGGCGTCAGGATAGAGTTACCCGATGTGGTTTCGGGAGAGTTGTTCTCCATCCCCATGTATTTTTTGTACCGCTGCAGGACATTCTTCCTGTCGGTGTCGAAGTCATCCCCCAGATAAAAACGGAAATTGTCATTGGAAGGATCGGCCATAATCTGCATCCTGGCTTCCGGCGTCAGGTTGGCCGGCAGCAGGTCGAGGTAAGCCTGCCTGAAAAACTCCCGTTCTTCCTCGCTGTTCAGCCCGTCCAGCCCGATGTCCTGATTTTCCCGGGCGCCAGGCTCGGTGCTGAATGCATTGATGACATACTGTTGCCTGGGCGCATATCCCCAGGGTGTCCTGTCCACATTCTGGCCTTCCGTTTTGGGGCCGATCGGCAGGCCATTTTCGAAATTATACCTCCCGTCCGGGATAATGTCTTCAGAAATGTCCCCGATATTAAAATACAGCTTTCCGCCGGTGGTATTGTTCTGATTTTCGAACCCGTCGATGATTCTCCCGTTTTCACCCTGGATAAACGTGCTCATCATCCAGAATTCGAAGTTTTCGATATTGGCGTTGTCGAAATCATTGTCGGAATTGATCGCCCGGCTCACCGCTCCGAAGTTCTGCCTCGGATTTTTCAGGCGCCCGTTTGCATCGAGATCCGTATTGTAGTTATACATCCCCCGCTCCGACGGGTAATAGGCCACGTCGAGGATCGCCTGGGGCAGGTTCACCACCCCGGGCTGCCTGCCGGGGAATATCTCGTTGGGCAGGAAAAGCCTTTCAAAAAAGTTGCTGCCCGACCCGTCCGGGATAACGGGAGGCGTAACATTGGCCCCGAAAACGTTCCTGGTATCGAATATATTATCGATCGTGTATACAGAAATGAGCGCCCGGCGATAGGCATACTCCAGCGGGTTGGCCGGAGATCCCTGCGGGAATTGCTGCGGAGTGGAAGCAATCCGCCACCTGGTAGGCTGCCTGGTCAGGTCATAGACGGTTCGGGCCGCCTCGAAATCGTCCACCAGCGACCGGTTATTTACCTTGGAGGATACGCCGGGGAACATCTGCGCAAATTCTCCCCTGAACTGTATGTGAGACATCTCCTTCGTCTGGATCAGCGGAAGACGATCCAGGAACCTCGTGATGCCCGGCGCCTCTTTGCGGATGTTGATGTCGAAGCCCACGATGGAGTTGCTGGCCGGCTCGTTGCCCATCGGCACCCGGGTAAGAAAACCGCTGGGCGTCTCCCTGTACTTCATCGCGGTAAGCCCCACGCTGATGTCCTTGTTGACAATATAGTCCAGCCGCGTACCGTACAACGAGCGGATCTGGTTGTTAAACAGGTCGGCGAGCTCATACTCAATCACGATCTCCCTTCCCGAATTCATTACGCTGGGGTTGACGATCCGCACCTGGGGCACCTGCGGCTCTACGATATAATCACTTCCCGGGGAAAGCGGCACCCCTCCGGAAGTCACCGTGACGGATTGTTCCGCGACGCCGAGGGGCAGGCTGACCGTAGCGCCCCCGCCCGATTCGTAGCTTCCTCTCAGATAGAATTTATTTTTGGCATTGACCTGCTGCGCATCGATCATCGTCCCCTTATACAGCTCGTGAAAGACGTACTTGTCCTTCAGCGCCTGGTCGTTCCCGAATTTACGCTCCAGGGTAGCCCCGAACGGCTCCAGCACGGGAAAGAAGATACGTCCGTTCTGGGAGTCAATCGTATATCCCTCTACATAGTCAAAGTTCCCGTCCGGCTGGACATCGTTTACCGGGTTCAGCCGGTCAAGCCCCATCACCCGCAAAAGCGGCTCATTCTGAAACGTACCTTCCTGCAGGGTAGGGTTGTCGATACCGGTCACATCATCCTTGTAAATTACCTTCAGCTGGAAATTCTTCCTGTCGATGCCGGCGTTCCCCAGGGCATACACGTTCTTCATCATAAGATCCCACATCGGAAGACTGGTGTTGTTCCGCAGGGTAGAAGATTTGAGGAGCTTCAGGACAATCACCTCGTCGTCCCTCCGGTTCTGGTAGTCTTCCGTCAGCTCGCCTATCTTATAGGACTTCCCGTTGTAAGTATACTCATAGGCCACCGCCAGGATTTCGTCGTTGCGAAGCGGCACCGAAAGAGACAGGAAGCCCAACTGGGGATTAAATTTGTATTCCCGGTCGGCCACCAGCTTCTTAGCCCCCCTGAGAAGCTCAAAATCGCGGCCTCTTTCCAGGCCCATGCCCGTAGAAAGCGTATAGTTGGTCTGGTCGACCTGCCGGAATACCGGGTTGTCCATCAGCCTCCTGTAGAGCCCGTTGGCTTCGTTGGCGGCCGGTGAAGAGGTATTTACCGGCTGCAGGCTCGGGTTGGAAGCAGCATAAGGCCTGGGCTCGCCGAGATCGGCAAATCCGACTATGTTGCGCAGCGATTCGGTATTGACGGTGCGGTTGGTGACGTATACCTCCAGGCGGGTAATGGTAATACCGGACGTTACATTGGGCAGTGTCTTCAACGCATTCTCATAGCCTCCCCGGAAGGGATGGGAAAGAAAGAAGTGCTTGTTTTCATCGTAGGCATCCGCCCGGATGTCAAACTCTTTGGACTGCGTCCCGCCCCTGAGCACAATACGCTGCTTGCTGGACCGCTGCTGGGAGGCCACGACCGTTGCATTCAGCCGGCCGAACCTGAAATCCGTCTTCAGACCGAACAGGTTCTGTACACCGGGGATCAGCTGGCTGTTGATCGCCCAGTTAAAATTACCCACTTCGATTTTCCTGATCAGGCTCTCCTCCGGCGGCTTGTAGTTCAGTCTCAGGGCATTTTCAAAGTTGAAGCTGGCTTTGGTATCAAAATTGGTCAGGAAACCCATCCGGTCGCCCAGCTTCGCATTGAAATTGATATTGATCTGCTCATTAAAAATAATATTGGTATTGCTCCGCTGCCTGATTGGCACCGCCGGGTTGTTGATGAACTGGTGACCGACGCCAAGATCGAGCGCTACGAAGCCGTTGGGCTTGAAATCCATCAGGCCATTTCCAAAAAATTTGTCCAGAACCGGAGGTAAATCCAGCTTCGGGAGCAATCCGCGCCCGCCCATGGCACTCTTTCCATCCTGTCTTGCAGCATATTCCCGCATGAGGCTGCTGATGGTCCGGCGGTTCTGGATCGCATCGTATTCCTGCAGATCCATGCGCTCCCCGGGGCGGAAATCGAGCGCGCCTTTAGGGGTGACTATCTTTTCCGAGACTTCGATCTTTCCTTCATTGTCGAGCCTGATAACGGTGTTGATATTGGCCGGGTCCTTCAGGTAAAGGGGAGATCTGGGCCGCCCTTCCGTGAACCGGCTGCTGTAGTAGTCTTTCCACGACAGCTTCACACCTTTGCCCGACCGGCGGGCCGTCGTCGTATCGGTCAGCGTATCGGCAAAGACAAAAAGATCAGGCACCCCTTCTCTTTCCGTAAAAAGCCTGCGTTCGGGAGTGGCTACAGCCAGCGACACGGCAGCGGCAGAAAAGGATAGCGTTCTAAAAACGATTTGGTGTAGTACTGTCGACAAAATATTTAGGCCTTATAAATAGAGGAACACCTTATGCTTCCTGTCCCGGGATTCAAAACGGGATTCATATTAAAATATTCTAAGAAAACCATCCTATGTGATTCATCTCAATGCCTGCTTGATGACCTGTTCCAGGGTAATATCGTCGCCGGCCTTTTTAAGCACCGCATCGATACTTTTCTCGGCCACCGACCTGGCCACACCCAGCGTCGTCAACGCCGCGAGCGCGTCCGCCCGGATCTTTCCGCCGGCGTTTCCCGCCGGCGAAGCGGCCGCGGAAATTCCCTCCTTTTTTAGCTTGTCGCGCAATTCCAGCACCACGCGCTGCGCCGTTTTAGGCCCCAGCCCTTTGATAGATTGAAGGGTCCTGACATCCTCGACGACAATCGCAGCCCGGATCTCCACAGCCGACAGGGACGACAACATCACCAGCGCAGTCGAGGGACCGATGCCGGAAATGCCCGTCAGCAATAAAAAAAGTTGTTTCTCCTCCGGGTCTGCAAAACCGAAAAGCACGTGGGCATCTTCCCGGATACTCAGGTATACCTGCAGCCGGCACGCGGCTCCGATGTCGGGCAGGGCGGCATAGGTCTGCAGGGAAATCCTGATTTCATACCCCACGCCTCCCGCATCCAGGACCGTATAGGCGGGATCTTTGTAGGCCAGCTTGCCTTCTATATAAGCATACATTGTAGTCCTCCTGTCCGGTTAATTCTATGCAAACATAATGATCTCCTGCGGATCTTTATTTGCAGCAACACCCACAAAATAAAAATCCTGCGGGTGTAGTTTCAGCGGCGGTCTGCCTATGATCAGCCCGAAACCTTCAGCTTCATTCCAGCCTTCAGCTTATTTCCGCTGATCTTGTTGGTTTTCTTCAGGAAATCAACGGTAAGGCCGTACCGCTGTGAAATCGTCCACAATGT
>JBEBSO010000188.1:0-6828 GCA_040394275.1 Telluribacter sp. | reverse complement strand
GCGCGCCCAGGTACTCGGAAAACCCCTTTCGGGGAAGAAAATCCTTCCGCAGATCAGCGATTAAATTTAAGCCGGCTCCCCTGTCGGCTTAAATTTAATCGCTTTTTTATTTGTAATAAGTCTAAATATAATAACTTTGCATAACAATCGTCACCGTACATGGGCAATCTACTTTTAACTATCTAATCCACAGCCATGAATACGTTGTACCAGATGTCGTTCCAAACCAATATAAGCACCAGCCTGGCCATTCCGTCAGTCAACGACTGCCTGAGCAGCCTGGGCATAAAATATTGGGACGTTGATTTTGCCGACCGCCGGCTCACTCTCCGTACTGACTTTCCGGATTTCAGACGCGTGAAGCATGCGATGGCCAAAGTCGGAGTCGTGTGTAAGATTATAAATATGCATAAGATCAACCCGCCTTCTCCGGAAATGGCGGGAAGACAGGGCCGGTAGAGGTATGAGCCTGGAAAAAATAAAAGAAATATTAGCTGTTGAGCTCGAAAAGCGGGGATTGCGTAAAACAACCGAACGGTTTACCATACTGGAGGCCATTTACGCCCGCGACGACCACTTTGACGTAGAAGATCTGTATGCGCACCTGTGCAGGATGAACTTTCACGTAAGCAGGGCTACTGTATACAATACGCTCGATGTCCTGGTGGAGAGCGGTCTGGTCAGGAAGCACCGTTTCAACGGGGACGGCGCACTGTTTGAAAAAGCGCTGGGATTCCGGCAGCACGGGCACCTGGTCTGCATAGAATGCAACCAGATCAAGGAGTTTTGCGATCCCCGCCTGCAGGCCATACAGGACAATGTAGGGCAGGCGCTGGGCTTTAACATTACAGACCAGGCCCTGGTCTTTTACGGGCACTGCAACGGTACGACCTGCAGCAACAAGCCCGAAGAACAGGACGCGGACACGTCTGCGCTGGGATAGCGGACCGCAGCTCCAAAAGCTTTCAAGACCTTAAAAATACAATTTCGCAGTTGTGTAATTGGTTAACAATGAGTAGTGACACAGACCTCTCCCGAGCTTCGGGGGAGGTTCTTTTTTTGCATTTTCGGATCTGCTGTGGCCCAAACCTGCTACCTTGCAGTATAATTAAAAATCAGTGATCAAAATGCTCGTCCGCTACTTTCAGTTCTTCTGTTTTCTGTGCATTGTACTCAGTCAGCCGGCTGCCGGGCAAATCCATAAGGAATACGCTCCCGGACCGTTCCCGGACCGGCTGATACTGGGCTGGCAGGGAGATCCCGCCACCAGCCAATCGGTCAACTGGCGGACGGACAGCACCATAACAGGCCCGGTAGGCATGATTGCAGAAGCCAGCGCCTCCCCCGACTTTGTAAAAAATGCAGAGACCGTCCCTGCCATTTCAGAAATGGTCATGATAGACGGAAAGAAAATACAATATCATGCGGTACATTTTAAAAACCTGAAGCCTGACACACAGTACAGCTACCGGGTAGGAAACGGCACTTACTGGAGCGAATGGTTCCATTTCAAAACCGCAGGCAATTATCCTAAACCCTTCTCTTTTCTTTATTTCGGGGATGCGCAGGTGGAGCTGCGCTCACTGTGGTCCCGGGCGATCCGGGGCGCCTATTCGACACTCCCCAAAGTCAGTTTTATGTTGCATGCGGGCGATCTGGTCACTACCGCCAACGCCGACTGGCAATGGGGAGAGTGGCATGAAGCTTCCGGCTGGATCAACGGCATGGTACCTTCCCTCGCCAGCCCGGGCAATCATGAATACTACAAAAACGACCGGGACGAAAGGCTCCTTACCTATCATTGGCGGCCCTCGTTTGTACTGCCCGAAAACGGTCCCGATCAGCTCAGGGAAACTACCTACTACATCGACTACCAGGGCGTGCGCTTCATTTCCCTCAATTCACAGGCGGCTTTACTTGACTCAGCGATAATGGACCTTCAGGCGGAGTGGTTTGAAAAAACCGTCCGGAGCAATCCCCACAAATGGACAATTGTCACCCATCATCATCCGATCTACTCTACAAAAGCAGGCCGCGACAACGAAGAGTGGAGAAACAAGATGGAGCCACTGTACAGGAAATACAAGATCGATATGGTCTTGCAGGGTCATGATCACGCCTACGGAAGGGGTCTGAACATGCCGGTAGGCAAAAGCCGGAAAAGCCCCGACGGACCTGTGTACGTCGTCTCTGTCAGCGGCCCCAAAATGTACGATATCGGCCTGCAGGAATGGATGGACCGCGCTGCCTCCAATGTGCAGCTCTACCAGGTCATCGCCATAGACCAGAACAGGCTGCAGTACAAGGCCTATACCGTAACCGGCGAGCTTTACGACGCATTCGAGCTCCTGAAATCTCCTTCGGGGAAAAATACGCTGACCGATAAGACTTCTTCGCTGCTGCCGGAAAAGCTTGACCTGCCCGAATCTTACCAGAAGAGGTATACTCCCGAGCAGCTGGACGAATACAACCGCCGGTTTAAGGCATATAAGGCCCGGAAGCAGCAGCGCCAGCAGAAATAAGGGCCGGGCTCCCGCCGCTCCTACCGGGATACCCAAACGGACGATTTCTGGATGCGCACCTTGCGAAAACGGAACCCCTGTTTGAGCTCGACCGGGTGAAAGGCCGTATCACTCCATTTAAAGATAAGGGGAATCCAGTCCCCGTCTACAGATTCCACTGCTTCCAGCCGGATCCACAGGCCCGCCCTCTTGCCTTCCGATTTGCTGACGACCCGCTCCACTATTCCCCGCACCTGTGCGCCTGCCCGGATTACCGTGGTACCGCGGACTGTCACCGGTGCATCGGTATGTAGCCAGAATACCTGCCCCGCCTGTGCAGACTCCGAGGAAATCGTCTGGCGAAGCACGGCCGAGAGCACTTCTCCTCTCAGCTCAATGGTGGTACCGCTCTTTGCTTTTGCCGGCAGCGGCCCCGCTTCCTGCAAATCCTGCGGTGGCTGTTCGACAGGCTTAGACGTTACTTTTTTCTCCTCAGCAGCGCCGGCCTCCGCACGCTTGCTTCCCGCGGCCGCAGACGCTTTGGACGGCTTGCTTTCGACCTCTTTCAAAGGCCGGGGAAGCGTCTTGCGCGTCTGGACAGCCGGAGGCGCCTCCACAAGCACCTGGCCGCCCGGAACCGCGGTGATCCGGGGGTCCGGTACTTCTTCTGTCAGGGCCGCATGCTCCCGGATGGTGTCACGTACCTGTGTCCCCGGATGCCCGGTCAGCTCCGGCACCTTCTTTTCCCCGCCGGAAAGACCATAACCTATAATAATTACCGCCACTGCCGCAGCTATCGCCAGGATCATCCCCTCCAGGCTCAGCAGGCTGTTTCTTATCCCCCCCAGGATTGCTTTCCAGGGCAGCCGCTTCCCTGGGAAGCCCCCTGCGGCAGTTGCGTCCTTTTCAGGCGCAACAGGATCCGAAAAAGCGGTGACCGACGCAGCAGTCTTCCCGTCCTCCCTGCCCGGCTTCAGCTCCACCCTGCCCGGGGCCACCACTGCGGCCAGCGCCAGGCGCAACTCCAGCGCGGTCTGGAATCGCCGCTCCGGCTTTTTCTGCAGGAGCCGGTCCAGGATTTCCCCGATGCGTACCGGCACCCCGGCGACCAGGCTCCTTACCGGAACCGGCTTCGTGGTAAGGATCCGGGTGATCAGCGTTCCCTCTTCCGTACCGTCAAAAGGCATGCGGCCTGTCAGCAATTCGTACAAAAGAATGCCTACCGCATACAGGTCCGATTGAACGGAAGGCTTTTCACCGCTGAGCAGCTCGGGAGCCATGTATTCCAGCGTACCTACCACCCGGTCGGTGCGGGTCAGCCGCTGGCTTCCCAGCAAATGCGCAATGCCGAAGTCCATCAGCTTTATATTTCCCTCCTCCGTAAGCAGCATGAGATTGGCGGCTTTCACATCACGGTGCAATATCCCTTTGGAATGCGCATGGTGCAGCCCGTCGATCGCCTGTATGACGATCCTGACCGCCGGCTCGGGCTCCAGGCGCCCCCGGTGCCGGAGCAGGCGTTCCACCGTGACCCCGTCGATCCATTCCATGACAATTGCGCTTTCGTGCTGGTCCTGGAAAAAATTATAGAGGGTCGTCACGTTGGGATGATTCAGCCGGGCCAGCAGCACCGCCTCATTTCTGAACCGCTCCATAAACACAGTATCCCGGGTCAAATGGGCATGGAGCATTTTCAGGGCAACCGGACGCTGCAGAACCATATCGGTCGCCTTGTACACAGTACCCATACCTCCTTCGCCCAGGAGCTCTTCGACCCGGTAATTATGAATCGTACGGCCAAGCATTTTTTCTGACTTAAAAGATTAAGATAATCATACGCAATACGATGAGCGCACGGATAACCCGTGCCTCATCGTATCTCTTCGGTGGGATATATGCTTCGGAAAGCCTCTTCAGAAACATGCTCTGCCAGCACAACGGTGATGTTGTCGTGTCCTCCGCGTTGTTTGGCCAGCTCAACCAGCTGCCTGGCTGCTTCACTCAGTGAATCAGCCAAAAGCAGCTGGCTGATTTCTTCATTGGATAAATAACTGTATAACCCGTCGCTGCACAGCAGCAGGCGATCTTCGGGCTCAAATTTTTGTGGGACGGCCACTATATCCGGCTCCAGCTTGGGGCGTGTGCCCAGGGCCTTCGTCAGCACGTTTTTTTCCGGGTGCTTCTCCGCCTCCTCCGCAGTAATCACACCCTGGTCTACAAGACTCTGCACATAGGTGTGATCCCTGGAAAGCTGGAAGAGCTGTCCTTTCTTGAAAAGATAGGCACGGCTGTCGCCCACGTGAGCCAGGTACAGCTGCTTATCGCAGATGGCCATCGCCGTACAGGTCGTCCCCATTCCCTTGTACCTGGCATTCTTTCCTGCCAGCTGCCAGATCGCCCTGTTGGCCTTGGAGACCGCAAAAAACAGGCTTTCTTCGGCCAGCTCCTCACGCTGGAAGTAGGTTTTACCGACCAGATCCACGGCCATCTGCGCCGCGACCTCCCCTGCGGCATGGCCGCCCATCCCGTCCGCTACAATGGCAAGGCACCCCTTTGACATTCTTTCCTTCATTGCCGCCGGGCGGATGAAACGGGCGGCGTCCTCGTTATTTTTCCTCGCCATGCCGATGTCGGAAATGACGACCGCCCGCAGATCGACGCTACCGGGCGCCGGCTCAGCCTGTTTGTTCCTGCCAGAAAACCATTTCTTCCAAAACATGCCGGGTTATTTATGCAGCTATATTTATGTTATCATCAGATGATCTGATGTATTTGTATTTTAACGGCCTCAATCCACCTTCTGGACGCTCAGCAGCTCCATGCCGTATTTGATGGGGACGGCGAAAGAAATGATACCTGCATTTGCATTGCCCCCTCCCGCATAGTAAATACCGATGACATTCCCTTTTTCATCAAACATCGGCCCCCCGCTGTTTCCGCCGCCCGTGGCATTGAGATCAAGCTGGTAGCTGTCGCCAAAAGCGGATTGCCGGGCCGAAAACTCAGCCGAACTCTTCAGCACCTGCTGGATGTGCCCGGGAGAGGTCACCGGCGAAGCAATCGTAAATACTTCCGGATTGGGCTTAAGCGGGTCATTGGACTTCCGGACCACCCGCTGCTGGGGGGCGAGCCCTGGGTACCCCATCACGACGATCCGCTGGCCGGACCGGATGCTGGCATAATTGTCGTTCATCGTCACCGGGTCCAGGTTATTGAGATCGACCCTGATCAGGGCCACGTCGTGGTTTTGCGATGCGGTAACGAGGTGTGCTTCATAGGGTTGGGAAGAGTTGGCAAATATCACTTTCAGGGACTTGTTCCGGCCTTCCACCTGCGCAGGGCTGCCGTTTACCAATGTCGCCTCGGAGGGTACCCAGGTGAAGACATCTTCCGGCATCACGGTCGGGTATTTGCTGAGCACGGGCTGGCCGTTTTTCATTCCTTCCACCAGGTAGCCGGGGAAATTGTCCCAGGAAAATTCGGTATACCTCGTTTTCCAGGCAGAGCCTATGTGCCTGTTGGTCAGTATCTTTCCGTCGCTGGCCGCCACGAAGCCCGATCCCGAGCCGCTGGATCCCACGGGCAGCCCGACAACGGAGTTTCTCTTTGTAACGAGGAAAGGCTCTATGCCGGATTGCGTCTGCACGAAAAGCGGACGGTAAATGCCCTGCGCATCCGGCCTGTATTCGTGATAGATTTCCTCGTTTTCAGACAGCTCAAAGAGGCCCCACGAGATGTAGATCTTCACCACCTTATCGGTGTTGTCGGAGGCAATTTTTTCGAAGGCCAGCCCTTCACCGGCTTTCGAAGCATTGAGGATCGAATCTATCTGTGCACGGCTAAGATCCTTGTTCACGGCCAGAAGGCTGTCTGCCCTCCTTCTTTCCTCCCCCGACAGCCGGTTCATTTCTTCACGTCCTTTTGACCATACCACGAAGACAATAGCCCCCATGATCACTGCGGCGGCGATAATGGAAGCCCAGAGCGTACGCTGTGATTTACGGCGCTCCTGTGTGATTACCCGCTCGAAAGTAGCCTTCCCGATGCCCTGCTTTTCCGGGACCTGCCCGATCTCGCCGGTAGGCTTCACCACCTCTACCAGGCGGGTTTGGGGAAGCAGCGAATCCGGACGCGGATCCATGTCGAAAACAAAAGCAGGGCCGTTGCTCCCCAGCTGTACCTCATCGCCGGGATGCAGGGCAGCCGAGCCGTTCACCCTGTTTTTATTGATATAAATTCCATTGCGGCTGTTGTTGTCAACCAGCAGGAAAGTAAAAGGAGGATCGCTGCTTTTCACGATCTTGCCGTGCTCACGGCTCACTACCTT
>JBEBSO010000187.1:0-6845 GCA_040394275.1 Telluribacter sp. | reverse complement strand
GATGGCGTCGACCGAGTCGTTGAACTCGCAGTAGCACATGTGCGTATGGATCTGGGTGCGGTCCTGTACTCCGCCCGCCGTGATTCTGAACGCCCGGACGGCCCAGTCCAGGTATTGGGGACGCTTGCTTTTGCGCAAAGGCAGGCCTTCGCGGATCGCTGCTTCATCGATCTGTATCATCCCGATGCCTGCTTTCTCCAATGCCAGCACCTCGCCATGTATGGCCAGGGCAATCTGGTTGGTGGTCACCTGGCGAGGTTGATCGTCCCGCACAAATGACCATTGGAGGATCGTCACCGGCCCGGTCAGCATACCCTTCATCGGCCTGTCGGTCTGCGCTGCTGCAAAAGTGCTCCATCGTACCGTCATGTCTTTCGGGCGGCTGATGTCGCCGTAGATAACCGGCGGCTTGACGCACCGGCTGCCGTAGCTCTGTACCCAGCCGTTCTTCGTAAACAGGAAGCCCTCCAGCTGTTCGCCGAAATATTCCACCATGTCGTTCCGCTCGAATTCGCCGTGTACCAGCACGTCGAGCCCGATCTCTTCCTGCCACCGTATGGTATCTATGGTCGCCTGCTCGATCGACTTTTCGTACTGTTCGAGGGTGAGGTCACCTTTTTTGAACCTGGCGCGCAGCTGACGGATATCGTCCGTCTGCGGGAATGAGCCGATGGTCGTGGTCGGGAACGCGGGCAGTTTAAAGCGTTCGTGCTGGATTTGCTGTCGGACCGGGAAGGCGCTTGTGCGGGTGGCAGCCGCGTCGGTGATGGCTGCGACACGGTCCTTTACGACCTGCCTGTGCACTTTTTGGGAAGACCGCCTGCTTTCGATCGCCTTCTTATTGGCTTCCAGCAGCTCCCCGGCGCCTCCTTCGGCGATCTGTCCAAGCTCCCGGATCTCGTTGAGCTTTTGTTTGGCAAATGCCATCCAGTTTTTGATTTCCGGGTCGAGCCCCGTTTCCAGGTCCAGGTCGATCGGGCTGTGCAGCAGGGAGCAGGATGGGGCTATGATGACCCGGTCTGCGCCCAGCTTCCCGACAGCCTTCCGGATCAGGGCCAGTGATTTTTCATAGTCGTTTTTCCAGACATTGCGCCCGTCGACAACACCCAGGGACAGCAGCAGCTC
Organism: Telluribacter sp.; assembly: GCA_040394275.1. Taxonomy (GTDB): domain Bacteria; phylum Bacteroidota; class Bacteroidia; order Cytophagales; family Spirosomataceae; genus JBEBSO01. Next base: position 5,720 of record JBEBSO010000187.1, on the reverse strand, counting down.
CCCGGGCACAGCCGCCAGCACGTCATCCAGCTGCTCCGGCGCACGGACCAGGTCGATGTGCAGGGCCTGAACGGGCAGGCCTGCAGCCAGGGAGGTATTGTCAGCCAGGGCTTCGAAATACGTAGCGAGCAGCAATCTGACACCACTTACCTGCGCGGCAATGCTGCGGTAAGCCAGTTCGAAGGCTTCTTTTTCTTTCTTCGAAAGATCCAGGGCCAGGCAGGGCTCATCCAGCTGTATCCATTCTGCGCCGGCCCGGCCAAGACGGTTGATGAGGTCCACGTATACCGGCACCAGGTTGCCGATGAGATCGATGCGTTCAAAGCCGGCCTCCTTCTCTTTGCCCAGCAGCAGGTAGCTTACCGGCCCGATCAGCACCGGTTTGGCCTTTGCCCCGAGCACCTGCCGGGCCCTGTCGAATTCGGCGAATACCTTTTCATTGGAAATGCGGAATTCCTGGCTGGCCGTAAATTCCGGTACGATGTAGTGGTAGTTGGTATCCAGCCACTTGGTCATTTCCATTGCCGTGATGTCGAGGCCGTTTTTCTGGTAACCCCGGGCCATTGCGAAATAAAGCTCGGTTTCGCTGCCGTCGCCTGCCTGTGAGCGCACGGGGGCATAGCGCCCGGGAACAGCCCCCAGCAAAAGGCTCATGTCCAGCGTCTGGTCGTAGAAGCTGAAATCGTTGCACGGGATCAGGTCGATGCCGGCGTCCAGTTGGGTTTGCCAGTTGTCTTCTTTGATTTTCTGTGCTACCTGGTTCAGTTCTGCCAGGTCGATCCTGCCTGCCCAGTATTGTTCGCAGGCCTTTTTCAGTTGTCTTTGTCCGCCTATCCGGGGATAGCCCAGGTTTTGTGTTAGCATTTCGGTTATTTGTTAAATATGGTTTAAAAGCGCTGTACTGAACCTGACAACGCTTCGCGAAACGGACACGCAGCTAAAGCAGATAACAAGCGCCGTAAGAACGGACGCCCGCTATGAGGTCAGACTTGTTTTATCCCGCGAAAACATTGTCTACCCGGAAAAGGCAGGTATCCTGGCTTGTAACCTGGCGTCCGTCCTTCCCAACCCGTAGGTCAGTGGACATGCACGGGACGACAGCGGATGCGTTACTTACAGTTGCGCGACAGCTCGTGATTACACGATTCCCTTTTCATTCCGATTTTCGTCGGAAACCCGATCCGGTTTATGGATATAAAAGAACATTCAAGCCGGATCTTCCCCCGACTAAAATTCTATGCAAATATAGAAGTGAAGATGATTAGATAGGCTGATAATGTATTTTTTAGATATTATATCTATTGATTTATTATTGATGGATATAATATCTTTCTGCTGTCTATTTTTAGGCAGGTGGAAGAAAATTCGTCTTGAACAGGATTTGTGAAGGAGAGCCGGGCATGACATCAGTCCCGTTCCGGAACCAGGACCCGGCGTATGGCCTGGCCCGAGGGGCGCCCGTTGTCCGTGCGCAGGATGCCCGCTTCATAGCAACCGGGGATCAGTGCGCTATAAGGGGCTAAAACCTCCGATCGTCTTTCATAACGCCGCAGGAAATTGCGGCCCTAGAAGGTTTTCGGTTCCAGCTTGAAGAGATAGGTGCGCTGTTCGTTTCGGAGAAATGCATATTGTCCCGTGTTCTTATTGAGGGACATGCCCCGCTCGGGGTCGGTAAACAGGAGGCCTTCGGGCAGTTCCCCGACCGATAAGATACCGTCTGCGGGCTTCATGGGCAGTGCTCCTGCTTCGGCTGCCAGGATTTTGCCTCCTTCCGGAAACCGGTAGAGTCCCGCCCTGACCATCTCCCGGGATAGTGAATCTATGTAGCGGGCGTGGGGAGAAAAAGGGACATGTCCCAGGCCATATCCGTTGTATTCCTGGTTGTATCCGTTGGCTTTCAGGTATTTATGCCGTTCGGAGATGATTGGGAGATACCCTGCGGCGGAGAGAATCCAGGTCCCTGCGGCAACGGCCAGGCAACTTTGGAAGATCGTCCTCCGGCGGCTTGCCGACGCGGCGGAAGAAAGACGAGCCAGGTAGGCCAGGGCCAGGAAAAGCGCGGGGTATAGCTTATAGTTGCTGACAATCATGACAAAAAAACCGAAGCGGGGGCGCAGCAACCCGATAATGAAGGCATTGACAAGCAGGAAGGCCAGCACGCCGGTGACGAACAGCTGGTAGTCATCCGGGGCTTTTCCCGGGCTGAGCCGGGCGGGTATTTTCAGGCTGCGCCCCGACGTCGTTTCAAACCAACTGACAAAAAAAGGCGCCAGCCATACGGCGATCCAGGTGCTAACGGCCATCCCAGCCATTACCGGCAGCACAGAGCGTGCGACGATGCCATGCTCGGGAAAGAAGTCAAACAATCCCCCGAGGAAGGCAAAGAATCCGAGTACCGACAGGTGGGGATTTCTGAGAAAAAAATCGAGACTGGATTCATTTCCCTGGGCCGACAGCCCGTAAAAGTAGAGGAATATCGCGGCGCCGGCCGTCACACACCAGATGGCCAGACTCCGGTAGCGTTTGCCAAGCAGCAGCACAACAAGCCCGGCAGGCCAGATGAATATCCCGTTACCCATGGAGAATGTGGCGCAAACGGCAAAAAGCAGGGCCGGGCCCAGGCGCCGGTACGCAAGCGTATACATCGACAGGCAGGCACAGAAGACCACGATCTGATGCTGGTGGCTGCAAATGGCCCAGAGGTAGATGAGATGGTATTGAAGCTGGAAGAGCAGGAAAGTAACGGGAATAAAATACAGGGTATTGAGCCCCGTCGTTTTGAAGGCCCTCCACAGCAGGTACAGGGTGCCGAGGGTAAACCCGGCGCCGATCAGGTGCAGCTGCGTAAAATCGAGATGGCCGGCCAGCCGGAGCTGCGCCAGGGTGAGGATCCGGCTGAGGATCATCCGGTGCTCATTGTTGGGGTAATACAGCTGGTAGAGTTTTTCGACGGTCGAATTTTCGACGGTCCAGTTGTGAAGGAACACGAAGAACGTCTCGAAATCGTCAAACCAGGGCAGGTTGATCGAATAGTAGCAGATGACGGCCACCCAGCACGCGACCGGGAAAAAAGCGGCCAGGAGGGGGAGCATCTTCTTGGAGGTATTTGTGTCTGCAACAACAGGCATACAGTGCTAGGGAAAGAAGGCCGGGGCTTGGGTTGAAGTTGTTCCGATGTTTGTTTTCATCATTATAGAGTAGGTGAGTTGGCTTGCCCGGAAACCGGCGTGAGCCGTAAGGCTGTTTTTTGCGGGGGCAATTTAGCGAAATCGGCGCCATGTTCCCTATGCCGCCGCACACAATTTCGCTGTGCGGAGCTGCCGGATGACAGTTGGCGGGTCCTGTAAAATAAAAAAGCACCCGGCTGTTGAGCCAGGTGCTGCTGAAATTGGTCGGGATGACAGGATTTGAACCTGCGACCCCTTGCACCCCATGCAAGTGCGCTACCGAGCTGCGCTACATCCCGATATCCCCAGGGATATCCGACCCCGATAAGGACTGCAAAAGTATAACTTCTGATGAATTATCACAAATAAACTTCAGGTAAGTTTTTACAGTTCTTTTACAAACTTTTCAATGGCCGTTGTCAGGCCCGGTGTGAGCGGGAGGTCCGGGTTCATATACGTCGCCATATTGCCTCCCTGGTCGGCAGGGCTGTCCTTCAGGATATGGTTCATCTCCCCGAACAAAACAAGGCGGGCGGTGGGCAGGGCGTCTTTAAGAAGTTTTGCCTCTGAAGCCGGGACCTGGAGATCCCGTTCCCCCTGTATAATCAACACCGGTATGCGGAGCTTTTTTAAGGTTTCCGTGGGCCGGTACCGCATCCATGAGATCATATAAGGCTGCACGCTCGGCCGCAGGATACTCATCAGCATGGGATGCGGCCGGGCAACCTCTTCTCCTTTTTTCAGTTTGTCAATCCCTTCATCAGCCTGTTTTTTTAGGGAATCCGGAAGGCCGGCAAGCTGGTCTTTCAGAATGTCGTCTATTCCGCGTCCCGGACCGGCGAGCGAAATAAAGCCCTGTACCGGTGCCTCACCTGCCGCGAGCATGCCGATCAGTGATCCTTCGCTGTGGCCCGCGATCACCTGCTTTCCGAAGCGTCCCGACCTGCGGAGGGTATCGGCCCAGCGTACCGCGTCATTGACATACGTATCAAAACGAAGGTCGGCCTCCTTCAGCATGGCATCTCCGCTGGCTGCGATGCCGCGTTTATCGTACCGGAAGGCGGCAATTCCCTTTCGGGCCAGGTCTTCTGCCAGCAGCCGGTAGCTCGCAGCTTTTACGCCCATTGGATTGTTCCCGTCGCGGTCGGTGGGCCCTGACCCCGCAATGATGATTACCAAAGGTGTATGGTTACCTGCATTTTGAGGCAGGGTCAATGTTCCTTCCAGCTGCCCGTTGGCGGTCTGGAGACGAAGCGTTTCCTGTGTGGGCTGACCGGGAGCCAGGAAGGGAAGCAGGGAGAGAAACAGTAAATATTTCATGTGGATGATGAGTTTAAGAGTTTTGAAGTTCGAAGGAGTTATAGAGTTCGAAGGAGTTCTGAAGTTCAAAAGTTCTAAAGTTCAAGAGTTTTAGAGTTTGAAGGAGTTTAACCATAGAACCAAAATAACGCCGGAACTACAGCACAAGGGGGCCAAAAGTTCATCACCTGTTTGGTTTTTTATTATTTAGGATCGAACGGAAAGCTTCCGGTGGAAATAGTAGGAGTAGCCCATGGATACGGTAGCGAGCACCAGCGTGAGCAGGAGCACAACGGTAACCTGGTGCTCCCGCGCAATGAAAATCCCTGCAATGGCCCCGATCAATCCGCCCCAGAAAAACCAGCTGGAGGCAGCCCGGTGGGTCTTTTTCCATACTTCTTCGTTGCCCAGTGTCCAGGGCGTGCGTATCCCGATGTAATAGTTGGGCCGGATCGTGCCCATGTAGTTGCCTAATCCCGCAAGCATCAGGCAGGTCCCGACCATTACAATCCGGATGCCCGGGCCGGCTTCCGATGTCGCCGATTGAATGATCCCCACATTGAGCACGGCAAGAAAAACGGCCAGGATCATCCGCAGCCTGTAGAATTTGTTCCCTTCCGCCTCTCCGCGCGCAGTCCTGCCCCGGAAAGGGACGTATTTCAGGAGCAGGTAAGTGAGCAGGTTGACGCCGGTCATCAGGAACAGGAACGTCCGGTCCCCGTAGCCGTCAGCCTCCCCCCTTGCGTTGAAATGGATGGGCACCTGCGCGGGAAGCGCGTTCCAAAGATAGCCCAGGTAAGCGAGTGGGCTTAATACGATCAGCAGCAGGACGATTTCCCGGGATAGTGTAGGCTTTTGCATCGTGATTAGTTTAAAGGTAACGACACCCCAGTTGTCTTAGCGGGAGGATTTGCTTTTTAAATCCCAGACCCATTTTAAAAGGTCGTCTATGACCGAGGTGTTTAATGAATAATATATGAACTGGCCTTTTTTGGATGCGCTTACCAGGTCGGCATTTTTCAACAGCTCGAGGTGGTGCGAAATGCTCGGCTTGCTGATCTCAAAGCGTTGCGCGATTTCCCCGGCGGTCAGGTCCTGCTCTTTCAGTATTTCCAGGATTTCCCTCCGGGTGGGATCGTTCAGTGCTTTGAAAAGCGCATTCATTAGTTCGTTAGATATTTAGACAAATATCTAAATATTGATCCGGGAATGCAAATAATTTTTGGGCCGGGATCTGCCGGCTGTGCCGGCCGG
>JBEBSO010000186.1:0-6854 GCA_040394275.1 Telluribacter sp. | reverse complement strand
TGCCGAAAATCAGCCCGGTTTCGTTTTTTTCAAGAAAATCGGGCGTAAGACCAGCCACTTCAAGGGCTTCCCGCGTCGAAATATAGGCGAACATCGCCGGCTGGTGCATCCCGATCCGCTGCCTCCGGTGCAGGTAGTTTTTCAGGTCAGGATCCGCCACCATGCCGGTAAGCGCCGACCTGAAGCCGAATTCTTTTCTCACAGGATCGAAGACAATACCGCTTTTACCCTGGTAGAGCGCATCCCTTACTTCCTCCAGGTTGGTACCCAGGCACGAATAGATGCCGATTCCTGTAATGACTACTCTGTGATTCATCCATTTAGTGGCCGCAGCCTTTTAAATATCTGCCGTACCCTCCCCGGGCGGTCTTACGCCAAAATTACGGATTTTCTCTGTTTTACGCCGCTGCCCCGCTGCCATCCCGGGCAAGGCGGAAAACTTCAGGAGTGCATTCCGCCGTTGATGTTGATCACTTCGCCGGTGATATAGGCCGCTTTATCGGAAGCCAGGAAGCTTACCACGTGCGCAACTTCGGAAGCCTCTCCGAACCTGCCTGCCGGGATGAGCTGCTTCAGCTGCTGTTCATCCAGGTCCTGGGTCATGTCGCTTCGTATAAACCCGGGCGCCACGGCGTTCACCGTGATGTTGCGCTTGGCTACTTCCTGGGCCAGCGACCTGGTGGAAGCGATCATCGCCCCTTTGGCCGCCGAATAGTTGGTCTGCCCGGGCACTCCTTTCAGCCCCGACAGGGAAGCTATGTTGATAATCCGCCCGTAACGCCTCCTGAGCATCTGCTGGATCACATTCTGGGTGACGTTGTACATGCCTTTCACCGAAATGTCGAGCACGTCGTCCCAGTCCTGCTCAGGCATCCACATCAGCAGGCCGTCGCGGGTAATGCCGGCATTGTTGACCAGCACCGTGATCTGCCTGTCCGGGTTGGCCTCCTTCCAGAGGTGGAGCCCGGCGTCCACCTCCTGCTTGTGCCGTTCATTAAACGGGAGCAATTCGCCTGTTCCCCCCTCCTGCTCCACCAGCCGCAGCGTGTCTTCGGCCGCCCCGCGGTTGGAAGCGTAATTGATCAGGATATGTAAGCCCAGGTCCTTCGCCAGCTGCAAGGCGATGGCCTTCCCCAGTCCGCGCGAAGCACCGGTTATTAAAGCACAATGTGTCATGTATTAAGCGGTTACGGGGAATTCTCCTTCCCGGATGTATTCATAAACAGCCTGCATCCTTTCCGAATTCGGCGTATCGGCAACAATAAAGCCCACCAGCTCCCGGATGCCGGCGCATACCTTCCGGGTGTTGGGAGACAGCATCGCCTTCTCCTCCTCTTCCAGCAGATCCACCGCCTGGCATACCGCCATGATATGGATAGACATCACCTGGAAGGCGTTTTCCAGGACCCTTTTGGTAATCAGCGCGCTGTTGGTCCCCATGCTGACGATGTCCTGGTTGTCGTTGTTGTTGGGAATGCTGTGCACGTATACCGAAGTGCACAGCGCCTGGTTTTCGGCGGTGGTGGAGGTGGCGGTAAACTGCATGCCCTGGTACCCGAAATTGAGCCCGAGCGTGCCGGCATTGAGAAAAGGCGGGAACTTGCCGTTCAGCTTGTTGTTCATCAGGAAATTGAACTGCCTTTCCATCAGCATCGTCAGCTTGGTCAGGACGATCTTTACCTTGTCCATCTCCAGCGAGATATAATCGCCGTGAAAGTTGCCGCCATGGAATACATTGCCCACCCCGGTATCGACTATGGGGTTGTCGTTGGTCGAGTTGAACTCGTCTTCCACGATACGGGTGGCATAATCCAGCGTATCCGCCACCGGTCCGAGCACCTGCGGCACGCACCTGACCGAATAATACTCCTGTATTTTCTTTTTGAACTCCTTCCGCTTCAGCTCGGCGCCGTCGCGGTACAGCTCGTCGCGCTTTCTGAGCAACTCACTCCCTTTCAGGAATTTACGCATCTCAGAAGCGATGTATCTTTGACCGATATGTAATTTAACGGCGTTAAGTTCCTCGGAAAACGAGTCGTCGAACGAAGCCACGATCTCGTTGATGATCGCCGAAGCTGCCACAGCCCATTTCAGCAGCCGTTTGGCATAGACCAGGTTGACCGCGGCGATCCCCGTCATGCAGGAGGTACCGTTGATCAGGCCCAGCCCGTCGCGAAGCTGCAGCCGGAGCGGCTCGATCCCCGCTGTCTTCAGCGCCTCCGCCGTGGGCTTCCTTACCCCGTCCAGGTATACGTACCCTTCCCCGATGAGGTTAAGCGCCAGGTGGGAAAGCTGGACCAGGTCGCCGCTGGCCCCTACTCCGCCGTGCTCCGGGATTTCGGGTACAATGCCCGCATTCAGGTAAGCCGCCAGTTTTTCCACCACCTGCGTGCTGATGCCCGAGCTGCCCTGGATCAGCGAATTCAGCCGGGCCAGCATCACGCTCCGGGCATAGATTTCCGTCAGGGGGCTGCCCATTCCGCTCGAATGGCTGCGGATCAGGTTGTACTGCAGGTTGCTCAGCTCCTCCTTTTCAATCCGGTACTGCGCCATCGGGCCGAACCCGGTAGTAATCCCGTAAATAATGGTATCGTCTGAGAAATCTGTCAAAAAGCGGAAGGACTGAGAAACCGTTTCGAGGGTGGACGCTTTCAGCGTATAAAACCGTTTTTCAAACGTGTATTGTTCTATTTCCGGCAAACTTACTTTTTCCATTCTTATTTAATAACATAAAGTTGCCAAAATTAATACATGTGTCTAATTTTGGATCATTGTTTTACTTTATTTTTATAAATGATTGAAGAGCTTCTGCTAAGACTTACCGGTTTTTTTCAACGGAAACGGTATGCCTTCCTGCTGGTCCTCACCGCCTTTACGTTGCTCATGCTCTGGGGGATCAGCCGCCTGAAAATATCCGAAAGCATTTTCTCCACCCTGCCGAAAGGCAAAATGTTTGAAGAATTCAACGCGGTCATCTCCAATAAAAACATCAGCAATCAAATTGTATTTTCCCTTGGCTCTCCCCCGGATGAAGACCCGGAGAATACCCGGGAAGCCGCGGGGCGTTTTGCCGATTCACTGGCCATCGTCTGCCGGGGCTACCTGGCGCCGGTCGTCGCCGAAAGGCCCGACATGCAGCAGGAGCTCTATACGTACGTTTTTTCACATTTTCCGGAACTGATCGATCCGGGCTATTATTCGTTCCTGATCCGGAAGATACACCCGGATACCATCCGTCTTTCCGTACAATCCGCCTATAAACGTTTACAGACCCCGGAAGGCGCTTTCCTGAAGGAATTCGTGCTGAACGACCCGCTTTACCTCACCAGCGCCTACTTCAGCCGGCTCGGCTCCCTGCACAACACCGAAGGGCTGTCCATTGAAGACGGTCTCGTTTTCACGGCCGACCGAAGCGCGGTACTTATCACGTCGGGCACGCTGTTCGACGCAGGAAACTCGGCCAAAAGCGCGGAGCTTTACGGGAAACTGGAGGATTTCAGGGCGCAATGGAACCGCAGCCACCCCGAACGCCAGTTCAACTATTTCGGCACATTTGCCATTGCCGCGCAGAACGCCCTGCAGATCAAGCAGGATACGCAGCTGACGCTGTCTATCTCGCTGGGGCTCATCCTGGTCATCCTGCTGGTCTACTACCGCAAGCTGCTGACCCCGCTGCTGATCCTCCTTCCCGCCCTGTACGGCGGCCTGTTCGCGATGGGGATGATCGGGTTTATCAAACCCGGGATCTCGGGCATATCCCTGGCTACAGGAGCCATCCTGCTCGGCATCGCCCTGGACTATTCCATCCATTTTTTTACCCATCTCAGGCATGTACGGTCCATTCCTGAAACGCTGAAGGACATATGCAAGCCCCTGATCACCGGCAGCCTGACCACCATCCTGGCCTATTCGGCACTCTTGTTTGCCAACTCCACCGTGCTCCGGGATTTCGGCCTGTTTGCGGCCCTGAGCCTGTCCGGGGCCCTTGGCTTTACCCTCTGCATCCTGCCTGCGCTGCTGCAGATGACCGGCTTTCATTATGCCGGCGCCCCCGAAAAGGCGCCGCTGATCAGGCTCCCGGCAGTTTCGGGCAGGTTCCGTATTTACCTGCTCATCGCCATCGTGCTCGCTACGGCCGGCTTCTACGCCGCTTCCGACGGCGTCCGGTTTGACGATAACCCCGAAAGCCTCAGCATGCACAGCGACAACCTGAAAGCGGAAGAAAACCGGCTCACGGGAATCGATCCCGAGCATGACCGGAAAATCTACCTCTTTGCCACCGCCCCGACGCTGGAAGAAGCTGCCGGCATCAACCACGCGCTGTTTGTCCGGGCCCGGGCTTTACAAGAGAGCGGCCGGATCAGGAGCATCACCTCTACGGGCGATTTCCTGATCCCGGACAGCCTCAGGCAGCTCCGGCGCCAGGAATGGATCCGGTTCTGGAAAACCGAGAGCCGGTTGGAAAATACCCTCCGCGAGCTGGACGGAGCCGCCGCAAAGACCGGTTTCAGCCCGGCAGCTTTCGACCGGTTCAGGCAATGGCTGCGCACCGCGGACACCGCCTCTTCCGCCACGCTTCCGGACGACCTCGGGCTCCGGCACCTCATGGATGAGAAAGACGGGGAAGTAACGCTCATCACCACCGTTGTAGCCGACCGGCAAGCGCTTCCTCAGGTAAAGGAATCACTCCGGAACGTGGCCGGCATCCAGCTGTTTGACCGGGCGGAAATGGGCGAATCCCTGCTGACCATGGTAAGGGCCGATTTTAACTATATCCTGTTTGTATCCGCGTCCATTGTCTTTGTGGCCCTGCTCCTGCTTTACGGGCGCATAGAGCTGGCCATCCTGTCGTTCCTTCCCATGGCCATCAGCTGGATCTGGATACTCGGCTTCTGCGCACTGGCTGACATCAGATTCAACTTCGTCAACGTAGTCATCGCGACATTTATCTTCGGCCTGGGCGACGACTTCAGCATCTTCATGACCGACGGGCTGCTGCACAGGTATAAATTCGGAAAGGACAACCTGGGCTCCTACCGCTCGGCCATCTCCCTTTCCGGCATTACGACGATCATCGGTACCGGCGTGCTGTTCTTTGCGGAGCATCCCGCCCTGCGGTCCATCGCGATGGTCAGCGTACCCGGCATCCTCTTCATCGTGTTCATTTCGCTGGTTTTTCAGCCGGTCCTGTTCGATATCTTCGTCCAAAAGCGCGTAGACAAGGGAAAAACACCTGTGACGATGCTTACTTTCGTCATGTCGCTGATCGACTTTGCCTGGTTTCTCACCGGCTGCCTTGTCATTTTCGTGCTTTTCCTGGTCATACTGCTGCTCCCGCTGCCTGCCCGGCGGAAAAAGAAATGGATCAACCGCCTGATGTCGGTATTTGCCGCGTCGGTCATCTACTCCGGTCCGCACATCCGCAAGCGCCTGTTCGGAAAAGAACACCTCAACACCGGGTCGCCGGCCATCCTGATCGCCAACCACAGCTCGTTCCTGGACATCATGCTCATGATGATGATACACCCGAACGCCGTGCTTATGGTTAAAAAATGGGTTTATGAATCGGTGCTCTTCGGCTGGGCCATCCGTTACGCCAACTATGTATTCATGGAGAAGGGCAGCGAGGCCAACGCCCGGCAGCTGACCGCGCTGACTGCGCAGGGCTATTCGATGGTGGTGTTCCCGGAGGGCACCCGTTCCGAAGACGGGAAAATCAACCGTTTTCACAAGGGCGCCTTCTACCTGTCCGAACGGCTGAAACTGGATATACAACCCGTACTCATCCACGGCGCCGGGGAGGTTTCGCCCAAAAACGAGTTTCTGGTGAAGCCCGGCGCCCTTCACGTCAAAATTCTGCCGGTGATCGCCTGGACCGACCGGAGCTGGGGAAACACCTTCCAGGAGCGCACCAAATCGATTGCCGCCTATTTTAAGCAGCAATACGGCCGTTTCAAAGACGAAATGGAGACACCCGCTTACCTGAAGCGGCGCGTATTTTATAACTACGTCTTCAAAGGGCCTGTCCTGGAATGGTATTTCCGGTTCAAATGGGACCTCGAAAAAGAAAACTATGCCGCCTACGACCGGCTCATCGGCACGCGCAGGCACATCACCGACATCGGGTGCGGGTACGGGTTCCTGGCTTTCTACCTGCATTACCGCGACGAAAACCGGGTGATCCTGGCATCAGACTACGATGAAGAAAAAATAAATATAGCTGCCAACGCGTACGACAAAACCTCCAACCTGCAGTTTGTCCATGCCGACGCGCGGCAGCTTACGCCCGGCAAAACCGACGTGGTCTTCCTGAACGACGTCCTGCATTATCTACCGGCAGAGGACCAGGAAAACCTCCTGCAGCGCTGCGCAGATGCGCTCCGCCCGGGCGGCCTAATCTTTGTCCGGGACGGAATCACCGACCTGGGCGACGCCCACCGGAAGACCCGGCTCACCGAACGCCTTTCCACCGGCATATTCGGCTTCAACAAGAAAGCAAACGACCTGCATTTTTTTCCGGGCAGTTTTATCCGGACCTTCGCTTCGAAAAACAATCTTTCCTGTGAGATGGAAAGACATTCGGATCACACCTCAAACGTCCTGTTTATCCTGCGGAAGCCGGGTGACACGCCACCGCCCCAGTCATGAAAACGCACTGCGAAAACGATCTTTTTGACTTTGTCATCATCGGAAGCGGGCTGGGCGGCCTCACCTGTGCCTATATACTGGCCTCGGAAGGCTACCGCGTTGCGGTGCTGGAAAAAAACCACCAGATCGGCGGTACCCTGCAGGTTTTCAGCCGGGACAAGGCGATCCTGGATACCGGCGTGCATTACATCGGCAGCCTCGACAGA
>JBEBSO010000185.1:0-6902 GCA_040394275.1 Telluribacter sp. | reverse complement strand
CTGAAATCCAGGCTCGCGCCGGTAATCCACCTGCCCTGCAGAAAGGGAAGGTCTTTCCTGTGCTGAACGATTGCCCCGTAGCTCGTAAAGGCATCTTCATTGATTTGTCCGAATCCCCGGCCCGCGCTTCCGGAGACCGCCCCAATCCGGTAGAAGGGATTCTGACCGATCGAAGTGTTCCGGTGAAACAACGTAAAGGTCGTTTTGTCGCTGCTGCTCCATAAGTGCTCCAGCGCGGCTTTGAGACGCAGCGCATTTACCTTCCGGTAGGTAAAACGGTAATTGCTCAGGTAGCTTTTATTGTAAAAGTTTGTGCTGTCGAGCCCCCCGATCTGATCTGTAATGTAGTCGATATAGTCGGTCGTGAAGTTCAGCTTACTCCTCCTGCCGAAGCTGTAGTCGGCCCGGAATGTCAGCGCGAGCTTCCTGAAATCATTGTGAAGCTCCTCGCGCTGGCGCTGATCCGCGGCATAGCCTCCGAGATACAGGCCCAGCTTGCCAAAGGTATTGGAAACAAAAAAGTCGGTGCGCTTGTACCCCCTGCTCCCGACCTCCGCCTGGATTTTCCCTGACGGACGGAGGGAAGGAGCCGGGGTAATAAAGTTGACCGCTCCCCCTACTGCTTCGCTGCCGAATAACGAAGAAGCCGGCCCCTTGATGACTTCTATGCGGCTGACGGCCGCCTGGTTGATCTCGATCAGCGCGTTATGGTTAAAGTCCCCGACCGTACGGATAGGTATACCATCCACAAGGTACAGGTAGAGATTGGCGTAGCCGAGCGGCTGCCGGATCGACATGGCATGCTGCTCGTTTCCCAGGTCCACCATAAAAACACCCGGTATCCTGTTGAGCAGCATATCGAGCCGGGTGGCCTTCGTGTCGCTGATGACCCCGGGCGTAATGCTGTGGATGGCCAAAGGCGCGTCCGTACGTGCCTGCAGCTCACGGTTGCCCGACACGATCACTTCTCCCAGGTCGGTGGCCTGCGGTTCCAGATACACCCTGGTGGTATCGGCCGCCAATACAAACTTCCGGCTCCGGTAGCTCAGCAGGGAAACCTGCAGGCTATCCCCCCTGACCTCCGAAGCTACCGAAAAGCGCCCGCGGAGATCCGTTTTTGACAAAGCCTTTCTGCCCGCGGACAGCACGTTTGCACCCGCCAGGGGTTCGTTTGTTTCCCGGTCAAATACATAACCGTAGATCCGCTGCTGCGCCTGCAGCGCGGTATGTAGAAAAAACAGGAGAAATACAACGCCTGAAAATATACGTCTCATCATAGAAAAATTAAAAACCCGATCCTGTAACCTCAATATATTCCCGACGGGCGGCCTGCCTTCGGCAAAAACGCCTGAACGGGGCAATCATCCTATAGCTGCGTTCTTCTACATCGCAGCTTATGCAAGGTCCCGACCAGGGCATCAATTTCCTGTGTAGTATTGTAAAAAGCAAGAGAAGGCCTGACTGTATTTTCGAGACCGAAACGCCGGAGGATCGGCTGGGCACAGTGGTGCCCGGTCCGCACCGCGATTCCTTCGTCGCTGAGCGCCTGCCCGACCTCCCCGTTGGTATAGCCCTTCAGTGTGAACGACACGACGCTTGCCTTGTTTTCTGCGGTGCCTACCAGCCTCAGGCCGGGGATCTCCTTCAGGAGACGGGTGGCATATTTCAGGAGGTGGTCCTCGTAAGCATGTATACGGTCCAGGCCTATACGCTGGACATAGTTCAGCGCCGCCCCGAGCCCTACCGCATCCGCTATGTTGCCCGTTCCGGCCTCGAACCTGCCGGGGGATTTGTGATACACCGTATGCTCAAAGGTGACATCCCTGATCATGTTGCCGCCTCCCTGCCAGGGCTGCGTGCTGTTCAGCAGGTCTTCCTTTCCGTAAAGCACGCCGATACCCGTAGGTCCAAAGATTTTATGCCCCGAAAAAACAAACCAGTCGGGATCCAGGTCCTGCAGGTCGACACGGAGATGCGATACCGACTGTGCACCGTCAATAAGTACCCTTGCGCCGGCCTCGTGCGCCAGCCGGACGATCTGCCGGACGGGAGTCACCGTGCCCAGCGCATTGGACACGTGCGTAACGGCCACCAGCTTTACTTTCTGGCTGGCCAGCAGCCGGGTATACTCCTCCAGCAGCAGCTGCCCCTGGTCGTCGACGGGGATGACCTTCAGCTTTACCCCCCGGGCTTTTGCCAGCTGCTGCCAGGGAACAATATTGGCATGGTGCTCGAGGTGGCTCACGATGATCTCGTCGCCTTCTTTCAGGTGCTGCAGACCCCAGCTTTTTGCGACCAGGTTGATGGCTTCGGTGGTTCCCCGCACAAAAACGATTTCATTGACCGAGGAAGCATTCAGGAATTGCCGTACTGTCTCCCTTGCTGCTTCGTAGGCATCCGTGGCGCGCGCAGCCAGCGCATGGGCGCCCCGGTGGACATTCGAGTTCTCATGGGTATAAAAATGACTGATGCGATCGATCACCGTCCGCGGTTTTTGCGTGGTGGCTGCATTGTCGAGCCAGATCACCGGGCGGCCATCGATCCGTTCGCTGAGGATCGGGAATTCCTTCCTGATCTCGTAGACATCGAGCAGCTCGCCGGAAACTGCCGGCCGGGCGGCCTCCGCAGCCGGAACACCCCTGGCCGCCAGATCCGGGGCAAACGGAGAAATTCCCGCTCCGGACAGAAAATAAAAAGAGGAATGATCTTTCGGCAAATACGGGAATGTGTAGTCAAACGCAGGCCGGGCACCCGGCAGCTCAGGTAGTGAAGAAGGCTGAAAGGCCTCAGAGGGCGTAAACCTGTCATAGACATTTGCCAGCGTCACACCCGACACCTCGTCTGCGGGAGGTTGTGTCCCCCCGGCGGTGTAGTCTGCATCCTGGAAAGACGTCACCGGGTCATGGATGGAAAAATGGGGGTCTGTGGGGTAATCTGTACGGGCACCCGGCGCTGCATCCGGCGCTCCGCCATCCAGCCCGGACCTGAAATACTGGTTGGCAAGCGCTTCCAGCTGCGAAAGGTCAGGAAGCCCGTTATCAAAATCACTCATTTCGGATGGTGTTAATACTTACTGGTGGTATCAATATTTATACTGGTAATAGTTGGTCAGGTCCACCTCTTCGAGCACAGCCGCCGCATCATCTACCAGGATGGCCAGCGAGCAATAAAGGGAAACCAGGTAAGAAGCGATCGCGCGGTCGTCTATGCCACGGAAGCGAACCGAAAGCCCCGGGCTCTGCTCACCCGGCAGGCCGGGCTGGTAAAGCCCCACCACTCCCTGGCGGCGCTCACCGGTGCGGAGCAGCAGCACCTTCGATTTCCCGTTTTCTATCGGCAGCTTGTCGGAGGGAATAAGCGGAATCCCTCTCCAGGTGAGAAAGGAAGACCCGAACAGCGTCGCGGTAGGCGGCGGCACACCCCGGCGGGTGCATTCCCTGCCGAATGCGGCAATCGCCTTGGGGTGTAGCAGGAAAAAGCCCGGCTCCTTCCATACCCGCGAAATCAGCTCGTCAAAGTCGTCCGGCGTCGGCGGACCGGCCAGTGTTTTTACACGCTGATCCGCGGCCACGCTGTGCAGCAATCCGTATTCCCTGTTGTTGATCAGCTCGCTCTCCTGCCGCTCCTTCACTGTCTCGATGGCCAGGCGCAACTGCTCGCTGATCTGGTTGTAGGGCTTGCTGTACAGGTCCGACACCCGGGTATGGACGTCTACTATCGTCTGGACCGCAGACAGGTTGTACTCCCTGGGATCTTCGACGTAATCTACGAAAGTCTGCGGAAGCACCCGCTCGTCCCTCGCCGAACAATCCACTTCTACGGAGCTGGCATTTTTTACTTTGTTGAGGCGGTAGACCCCGGATTCCACCGGGACCCAGCTCAATAGATGTGTGAGCCACCTGGGTGAGATGGTTACCATTTGCGGTGTGGTGCGGGTGGCGACGGCCAGCTGCCTGGCTGCAACGTCCCCCAATGCGGTCTGCTTAATTGTCTGAGCCATTTGAAAACTGTTATTTAATTTAGATTGATTGCTGCTTTTGCTTCGCGGGTTCGCTTTAAAAAAAGGATTTTATAAATCTATTTAATCTATAAGTTATATAGACTATTTAAGTATAAAAATATATAATTATCTCGCAAAGATAGCAGGCAAAAAATACAGCGCAATATTTTTTTAAATTTATTTTAAATCCGTAAAAAAAATTACCTGCGTGTTACAACGGGATCTCGCCTGCTTCCGCGACAAGCTCCTGGCCCGCCAGTCCCAGCGCACTGGCAAATTCCTCTGCCCTGAGCTTGCCTTCTACCAGCTCGAGCAACAGTCCTGTACAGGCAAAATCAAAATAGTAAGGAATTCCGGATAACAAATCTTCAACAAACAAGGAAGTGCTACTCTCTTTCATAGATTGGGGTTTTTTTTCAAAATTCTCATATTTCAGGGAATATTCAAAAAAATATTTTCAATCCCCGGTTTCTTTCCCGGGTCGTATTTTCCGCTTTGATTCCTGCAGGCAATCCGTTAATTTTACAACAGCTTTAGGGGTATTCTGAAAAAGAATTGAGAGAGTCCCTTTGAACCTGATACGGTTGATACCGGCGTAGGGAAAAGCAGTCAAAGCCGTCTGCCCCGGGTTTCGCCGTTTTCCGTTCGATACTCCTTTTTCCTGAAGCTGTAGATCACCAACGGAACAAATTATGGAAAAAGAAATCTGGAATCACACGCAGACGGTCCGTGCCGCTTCTCCGCTGATATGCAATATCACCAACTACGTGGTGATGAACAACACAGCCAATGCGCTGCTGGCCGCAGGGGCGTCACCCGTCATGGCCCATGCACATGCCGAAATCGAAGACATGGTCTCCATCTGCCAGGCGGTGGTCGTCAACATAGGGACCCTGGACGAATATTGGGCAACATCCATGCTGAAGGCCGCCCGGAAAGCCCGCCTGACGGGCAAACCCTGGCTGCTCGATCCTGTAGGCGCCGGGGCCACTCCCTACCGTGACGAGGTATTGTCGCAGCTGCTGGAACACCATCCCACGGTGATCCGGGGGAACGCTTCCGAAATCCTCGCGCTGGCCAAATCCAACACTTCCGCGACCAGGGGAGTGGACAGCACCGCAGAAAGCAGGGATGCCGTCGACGCCGCCCGGTCGCTTGCCGCATCTTCCGGGGCCGTCATATGCATATCCGGCAAAACGGATGTCATCGTGGGGAAGGATGCCACCTGGTATATCGACAACGGCAGTCCGCTCATGACGCGGGTGACCGGCTTGGGATGCGCCGCTTCGGCAGTCATGGGCGCCTTTATTGCTGCAATCCAGCCCGCGGAATCCGCCGTCTGCGCGGCAGCAGCCCTGTTCAGCATATGCGGAGAGCTGGCCGCCGTCCAGTCGCCCGGGCCGGGAAGCCTGCAGGTCCGTTTGCTGGATAAGCTCTATAACATTACGGAACGCGAGTTTCTGAACACCTTACGCATCGCTTCCGCATGAACACTCACCCCGGGTTCCCCTATCCGCTGTACCTGGTCATCTCTACCGCTGACTGCCTGGGAAAAGACCCGCTTTGGGTGGCCGAAGAGGCCATCCTGGGAGGAGCCGGCGTCATTCAGCTGCGCGAAAAACACCTGGCCTTTCCCGGTTTTCTGAAGTTGGCCCGGCGGCTGAAGCAGGTAACCGACCGGCATGGCGTTCCCCTGATTATCAATGACAACCTCGCGGTAGCGAGAGAAATCAATGCATTCGGCATCCATGTCGGCAACCGGGACATACCACCGACCCGGATCCGCCGGGACTGGCGGCCGGATTGCTGCATCGGCTACTCCGTCGAATACCTCTGGCAGCTGGATACCGCAGAAGCCGCCCGGGCCGATTATTTCGGGGTCAGCCCGGTATTCAACACACCGACCAAGACCGATACGGTCTCCGAATGGGGCCTCGACGGGATCGCCGCACTCAGGAAGCGGGCCACGAAGCCCCTGGTCGCCATCGGCGGGATGAATGCAGCCAATGCACAACAGGTGGCCGAAGCCGGCGCCGACAGCATCGCGGTTGTCTCAGCCATATGCGGCGCTGCGTCGCCAAGGGAAGCTGCAGCCGGTATCAGGCATGCATTCTCCGGTGACCGCCACCCACCCATTCTATCCGGAAAGAAAGCTGACATAAAATGAACGGAAGCGCATACAAACAGGCAGATTATACCTATCCTTCGGCCCTGACGATCGCCGGCTTTGACGGAAGCGGCGGAGCCGGCATCCAGGCGGACATCAAAACTATATCGGCGCTGGGATGCTACGCTACTTCCGTGCTGACCGCCCTGCCTGTCCAGAACACCCTCGGCGTCAGGAGCATCTTCCCGATCCCGGAAGAAACCGTCGCCGAACAGATGATGTGCATCCTGGACGACATCTTCCCGGACGCCATCAAAATCGGTATGGTACACACCCCTCGACTGGTAGAGACCATCGTGTCTGTTTTAAAAAAATACCCTGAAGTACCGGTCGTTTTCGACCCGGTCATGGTGGCCACCAGCGGGCACCGCCTGATTAGCGGGGACACGGTGCAAAGCATCATCAGCCTGCTGTTTCCTCTCGCAGAAGTGGTTACACCCAACCTGGATGAGGCGTCGGTGCTCACCCGCCGGCCTGTCCGTACACTCGGCGACATGCGGAGCGCCGGGAAAGAGATCATGGACCTGGGCTGCAGATCGGTCCTGCTCAAGGGCGGACACCTGGATGCGCCGCGGCTGACTTCGCTTTTCTTTGCTCCTGACGGCAGCGTGCATGAATTCGAATATGAAAAATTCGAGACCCGGAACATGCACGGATCGGGCTGCACGCTGTCTTCGGCGATCGCCGCCTTCCGGGCAAGGGGCCGGTCGCTGATATCTGCCGTCACCGAAGGTC
>JBEBSO010000184.1:0-6920 GCA_040394275.1 Telluribacter sp. | reverse complement strand
TAAGAAAAATTTTTAACATTACCAAAACCGAGGACAGCTAAACGGCCTGCTGCAGATAAACAAACAATACCTTCTTTTTTACACCGCTTTTTCAACCCGGGGAAAACGGCAAAGCGGAACTATTGAAAATATTGTCAATAAATCATAAAAAGCACGATGGCAGAATTCTGGGAAGAAGCTTTCAAAGACAAACAGGAGATGTGGGGACTTGAACCTTCGCGGTGCACCGTGCTGGCCAATGATTTTTTTGTAGCCCGCCGGGTAAAAACCGTGCTCATCCCGGGCATCGGATACGGACGCAACGCCCGGCTTTTCAGGGAGAACGGGATGGCCGTAACCGGGATCGAAATCTCCGGAACGGCGATTGACCTGGCCAGGAAGCATTTTGGCAACGACCTGACCATTTATCACGGATCCGTCACCGAAATGCCGTTCGACGGGAAACAGTACGAGGGGATATACTGCTACGGGCTCATTCATCTACTCGACAAAGACGAAAGAACAAAGCTTATCGCCGACTGCTATCACCAGCTGACCGATGACGGCTGCATGATATTTACGACCATCAGCAAAGAAGCCAAAACCTACGGCCAGGGGACAGCCATCGGAAAAGACCGGTTTGAGATGTTCGGCGGGGTGAAAATATTCTTTTACGACAGGGAAACAATAGAAGAAGAATTCGGCGGAGCGGGGCTTTTTGAAATTACCGAAGTGGAAGAGAATTACCCGTTTTACCTGATCAAGTGTAAAAAAAGTGAGGTACTGAAATAAAAGAGAACGGCAGGCTGCCTACCCATAGTTAAGAACTTTAGCAAGTAAATCTATGTTTCCAAAAAAGGAAACATTAAATTTGCCTGGAATGCCGAAACATGGATGACTATAAATTTCGTGTTGAGTTTCTTGATGATGCAAAAGAGTTTCTTGATAAGCTTGACGAGAAGGCAAGACAGAAGATCATCTATAACATCTGGAAATCAAGAAGTGTAAATGATAAATAGCTATTCAAGAAGCTTCAGGATGACATTTGGGAATTCAGAACAAAATACAACAAATGCTATTACCGGCTTTTTGCATTTTGGGACAAAGCAGACAAAAAAGACACAGTAGTCATTTCATCCCACGGAATTGTTAAGACAACCGGCAAAATACCACAAAGTGAACTCGAAAGAGCGAAAAGATTAAGGCAAAAATATTTTACCGACAAAACCAACCGAAATGAAAACGCATAGCCTGGAGGAGCTGACCGACCTGTACATCGGAAAGAAAGGCACGGAGAAACGCAACGAATTTGAAAACGAACTGCGACTCGATTTGCTGGGGCAAGCCATAAAGAAAGCCAGAAAAGAACGCAAACTGACCCAGGAAGAGCTTGGCGAACTTGTCGGTGTAAAGAAAGCGCATATATCCAAAATAGAAAACAGTACAACGGATGCAAGGCTTACAACCATACTGAAAGTGTTCAAAGCGTTGGGTGCTAAGGTCAATTTTAACGTGGAGCTGAACGACCAGGTAATCGCATATTAGACCGGCCTGTTATTTGCCATCAGGCCGCTACGGCGGAACCCCTGACGCCTTTCGACCATACCGCGGAGCTACCCCGGCAACGGCCTTCCCGTTGCCCTCACTTCCACTTAAACCACTGCCGCAGCGGCAGCACCTTCCCTTCCACCCTGAAATAGTAATTCCCTGCCGGCCGGTCCCCGTCGGGCTGAAGATCGAAGGTAAGCGTCTTGCCTTTTATCGCCACACCCGACACCCGGAAACCCGGCGCACTCACCCTTACGTCACTGCTGCCTACGCGTGCGCCGGTCCAGTCGGACCACAATTCGACGGTGACCGTATGCTTTCCCTTCGCCGCCTTCATCCGTTTGAAAACCGGCAACGCGGGACAGGCCGCCCGCGGAAAAAACACGGCAGACACGGGAGCCGAAAGCTCCACTGCCTTTTTCCCGTCTGCCCTTTCCCGGCTTACGATCCCGGATACGCTTCCCGATACCAGGTTCAGCTCATAGGCAAACCCGCTGCCGTTAAAACGGGGTACCGTCACCTCCACACTTCCCCCGGGCACCGGGCGGGCATCGTCATAACCTCCCGTTACCAGGACATAGTCCTCCGTCTCCCACAGGTGACCGCTCCACAGGGAATCCGACGCGGCCACGGGATCCTCGCCGTGGACTTTCCCGTAGATCAATGCAGGCGCAAAGGTCAGGAACAGGTTGTGCCACTTCATCTCCACATCCGGCACAGTGCCATATCCATGGATAGGCTTGCTTCCCACATGCGCCCAGGCCCAGTCTTTCCGCTGCGCGGTGGCTTTGCCCGGTACGGCGCCCGTGATGGCCGCCTCCGCTGCGCCCGCATGATACGACAGGGGGAGGTATTCCGGTATGGCCGCTTTCATCGCGTCGATTTCCCTGCCGCTGTAATCCATCACCAGCGCCCCGTTGGTATAGGGACTGAAATAATCCACAAAGTATTCCGTGGTAATGACCAGCTCAGGGTTGATCGAATCCATGGCCATACGCACCCGCTGCAGGTAGTCCTTCATCCAACGGTTCGCGTCGTACGGACTGGTATGCCGGTGGTGGACATTGTAGCAGGGTTTGAAGGGAAAGCCCAGCTCATCCAGCCTGATTTCATCAATACCCGTACGTGCAAGCCTTTTGCAAACGCTGATGATATGATCCTGCCAGGGTTTATAGCCGGGACATACAAATACCCCGTAAATATTTTCCCCGTCGCGGTAGTCGTAATTATACGTCCCGTTCTCGTGCTGAATGGCCCACTGCTGCCAGCTATCGCCCCGGAAAAGCGGGCTGGTTTTCCGGATGCCGTACCCCGCCACATACATGGCCACCCTTCTCCCTGCCTCGTGCACCTTTCCGACCCCTTCCCTGAAAGCCGCTTCCCCGCCCAGGTCTTTGCGAAACCCAAGCAGCCCGGACGACATCCAGGGCCCGTAGGTTTCCGGCCACTGCCGTATCTCGTCGTTCCATTGGGCGAATTCGATCACATCGTCGTACCTGTCGGCATACATCATAAAAAGGTCACGGTAGGAAGTCATCCCCGTGGGCGTAAGGGTAGGATAACGGGGATCCGTGCCGCCCGGCGGCGGGAACCATCCGCTGCCGCGCATGCCCACCGATCGGTACCAGGCCGGCACGCTGCGCGGCGACATCGCGGCCTTAAACCAGGCGCCGTAGTTTGCGGCAGCCTTTCGCCAGCTTCCCGAGAACACCTGCAGCCGAACCGGCGGCCATGCATGCGCCTGACCCGGCGCCAGCGTATTTTTATCGAAATAAAACGCCTGCATCCCTCCTCCCGGGAAGGTGCCGAGTATTTTGTTCTGCAAGGCGGTATCCATCACCATAAAGGCCAGCCCCTCTCCCGCCTCCTGCCGGTCAGGATCCGGCCGGTACACACATTGCCATTGCATGGAAACTTCCCTGCCGTATATACCACCCAGCGCCTTCTCCCAGGCCTTAACACCCGGATATCCCCTGTCCCACATATCAATGGTCAGATGATCTGATGAATTCTCTCCTACCTGCAGGCCCGACAAATAAGGAAATGATGCATACATTTCACGCGCCTTCGCCGAGGTGTTCCGGACTTCCAGGCTGCAGTCGACATAGTCCGCCCGGTGTTGGAGCGTCATCCTCAGCGCCACCACCAGGGCGCTATCCGGCGAAAGATAAGTCAGCGACAGCTCCCCGCCTCCGGCACCGGGCCGATAGGCATAGTCCTTCAGCCGGCCCGATCCCGGCTCCCATACGCCGTTACCCGACCTGTATTTATACACTTCCGCGGAGAGTGACGGCCCTCGCCTGGGATCCGGGAAAATACGGAAAAGGTTCCCATCCCTGCCGGCCTTCAGGTAGTTGTCGCCGCTTGCTTTGTTCTGCAGGCGGACCAGCCCGCCGGTAACCCGGTCGAAGCCCACCAGGATTTTGTCATTGGAAAGCGTAATCACCAAAGGATCGCCGTCGTTAAAAACGGTTTGCCCGGCGGCGATCATCGGCAGGAGAAGCCAGAAGAACCCGGCGCCCGGGAGGAACTTCCATATCACAGCTATCTTCATATTCGGGTTGGGTCTGTCACCAGGAGAGTCGCTTGTAAGTGAAAGCAAAAAGAGGCAAAACACCCCGTTCGCAACAAAGCAAGAAAAAGGGAGATTCTAACGGTTTGGGGGTCGGCCTACATCCTTCCTGAAGAGCGAAGATAGCCTCCGCATAACCATGGCAGCCATGTTGAATCGGGGAAAAAGTATCTCTACCTACGCGAGACTCAGCCTGTTATATCGATTGGCCGAAATAATCGTTAAATATGTTGTCTGAATAAGACAGGCCACATAGAGATCAGAATCATCGGGTCCAGGGGCAACCTGGATCTGACACCCGACAACTACGATATCCGGGAGGTGATAGCTATGCCGGAAAATGCTGAAGATCTTCTTTTCCCAGGTGACAAAACCGGGAGACCTGTCATCAGCTACCGCATTGAAGAAGGGTCTGTCAGGCATATCCTTAAAACCCCGCTACCATATATTATTGGTTTTAATGCCATCATCGACCAGGGCGAACAATTACAGAGTATTGACTTCCCTGACGTGAAAACAGCAAGGGCTTTGGAGCGTATTCAGCACACGGCTGTAAAAAGAGACTATTCATTTTCAATCCGCACTTCTCTCGACGGTACCAGCGAAATAAAAATAGACAGCTCGACCCGCTTTTACAGAACAGAAGCAATCCGGGCAGACGCAGAATTCTATTTCTATGGAAAAATAACCTCTGCAGGGGGAAAAGACCGGGCGAACATTCATTATTCGACGTAGGAACCTGGCTGTGTACGTATCCAGACAACTATCAGTTTCCTGGAAAAATATGATGAAAACCTGCTATACAAGACCTTTGGTATTCGTGCCACAGGCAAGCAACATTCGGAAACGGGCGAAACAGACACCTCTACGCTAAAATTTTTGGATTTGATTGACTACGAACCAAAATACGACGAAAATTATTTAAAAGGGCTCAGAGAAAAAGCAAAAAAAATTGGCTTAACACCATCAACCCCGATGACTGGCTGAGCGAAATCAAGGGGAGGACATGATCTACAAAAAAGCTGCTCAACACGGACCGAATGACTGCGACATCCGTAATGCCGTACTCAGTAATTACCTGTTACAGGGACTTTGCATTTTCGTCTTTTATCAGTTCCATCACCTCCTCAAAGCTCAAATCCCTGGCTTTGCGCTCCATATTGACGCTCTTCATCATTTCCTCCACCTTTTTCTTTCTTAGAAAGCTACCCCGGCTTCCCACTTTTTCTGAATACTCGAACGGTGCGATCACGCTGGTATCGATGAATATGATGTATCTTTTCTCATCGGTGCTGTCTTTCATCGATTTGTTCCAGGTAATCGAGCTGTTTGCCAGCAAGCCCAATGCACTGCCACCGTACGGATTAACAGAGCCCGCCCTTACTTCATTTAGCGTCTCCCTGTCCAAAATCGCCAGGCAGTAACGCCCGACCACCTCCAGCTTCACGAAAACGTTATTTATAACATCATCGGAATACATCATGTTGAAGTAATAATCCTCCCCGCGTTTGATAGCCCACGACGATCTTCCTCCTTTTACTTTTTTCTTGGTTTCGATATCAAGAAAGTTTTTCGTAAAGAAGTAAGCTGCTCCGGACTTACGCACCTCCAGCAATGCTTCCTTTTTATTCCCAGCCACAAAATCATCCGTGGTCGCATAAAGT
Organism: Telluribacter sp.; assembly: GCA_040394275.1. Classification (GTDB taxonomy): domain Bacteria; phylum Bacteroidota; class Bacteroidia; order Cytophagales; family Spirosomataceae; genus JBEBSO01. Next base: position 1,157 of record JBEBSO010000184.1, on the reverse strand, counting down.
GAAACGACTTCTGCGTCTTTCTGCGCCAGAGCGCTCAAAGACACACACAAAAAGAGAGACAAAAAATAAAGAATTCTCATGCCGTAGAGGATTTAGTTTTCCAAAAAAAAGCAAGCCCGTCAAACAACAAAAATACCCATCAAACCTCTCCCCGTATAATGTGCACGCACACCTATACTGAGTATGGTGATCGATAATACGGGGTTACGCCGTATCGGAATCTGCACCATCAACCAATTCCTTAAACGGGGCGGCGCTTCCCCCCGCCGGCCAAACAGCCTATAGAACTTAGGAACCAGGCACGTTTCATATCACCCACCTCAGCACCCGAATTGCAGAAAGCTACAAGCCGCCGTACAAAAAAAGCCATCACGTTTGCATAATTACCAGAATAAGTATAAGTTAGCCAAAACAAACCCATTCTCTTAAATGTATACGTCTACTTGCTATCTACGCCATCCTTGCGGGGAGTTATATAGGTATCAAACGATCGGGTTAAGGATGGTTTCAGACTTCCGTAGCTGTAAAGCAGTGGCTATCCGGGCGCCCAGGTCTCAGCCCCCAATGGCGGTTTCGCATTACGATACCTGACAGGCTCTTATGAAACTACAGAATCAGGTGACGTATGTGTGCTCCGAAGCCGGTATAAAGCGACCTACATCTAAGCGGTCGTGCACTCGATGAAGTTGCAAGTCGCTTTGATGAATTAGATTCGGGAAGAAGAGGATAAAGAGAGATAATCAGTTGCATGTATTGCGATACTGATTGCCGAAATCAGCTGAATGATCACTCTCCATCTGCTACGAAGACCGCACATAACCAAAATCTAAAAAACTACGACAATAATAGTACAAATATAGATGAGTAAAGTATAAACAAATATAGGAAGTACGACATAACTATCGTATATCATTGAGTTATCTGCAAGTCTATGAACACTACTAAGATAAAAGATATAATTCGTAGTAAAAATATTGCATTTGTAATTGGTAATGGTATTAATCGTTACTCAAATAATTCGAATATATTATCATGGGAAGACTTGTTAGAAAAATTATGGAAAGAAGTGTTTTCGCAAACTTTACCTATTCGTCCAGATGGCATTTCTACCACAGAATTTTATGACATTTTAGAATTAGAAAACCAATGTCGTTTAC
>JBEBSO010000183.1:0-6936 GCA_040394275.1 Telluribacter sp. | reverse complement strand
ATATCCTGCTGTACGATGCGCACGTCGTGCCCGTCGGCAAAGATCAGAAGCAGCACCTCGAGATGACCCGCGACATTGCCACCGCCTTCAACAACGCCGCCGGAAAGGAAATATTTATTGTACCCGACGCCCGGATCGACGAGCGGCTGATGACCATACCGGGCATCGACGGGCAGAAAATGAGCAAGTCCTACAACAATTATATCAACATTTTCCTGCCCGAAAAAGAGCTCCGGAAGGTCCTCATGAAGATCATTTCGGATTCGACTCCCCTGGAGGAGCCCAAAAGCCCGGACACCGACGTCACCTTCCAGCTCTACTCCCTGATCGCCTCCCCGGCGCGGGTCGCCGAGATGCGCGACGCCTACCTGAAGGGTGGGTATGGGTACGGACATGCCAAACAAGCTCTTTTTGAGCTGATTCTTGACGAATACGCAGAACCCCGCCGGATTTACAATTACTACCGGGAAAATCCCGCCGAGCTCGAAGAAAAGCTGGCAGCCGGAGAGGCCAGGGCCCGCGAGATCGCCTCTTCCACCATGACCCGCGTACGGGAAGTCCTGGGCTACTGACTTTCCACCCGCCGCCCCGATCTATGGACAGCCTGATCAGTTTGGACCAACAGCTTTTCCTGGCGCTCAACGGCTTCCACAGCGAAGGCTGGGACGAGGTGATGTACTGGGCGACCAACAAGTATACGTGGATCCCCCTCTACCTCGCCCTGCTGGTATTTATCGCCCGGACAACCGGGAAATCCGCCGTATACATCCTGCTGACCGTCATCGCAGCCGTCGGGCTCGCCGATTTTATCGCATCGGGACTGATGAAGCCCTACTTTATGCGACCGCGCCCCTGCCACGACCCGCTCATCGGGCACCTCGTTCATACGATCTCAGGCTGCGGAGGCCGGTTCGGTTTCTCGTCCTCCCATGCTTCCACCTCTTTCGGCCTGGCTACCTCGGTATACCTGCTGGTGCGCCCTGCGCACAACGCAGTATGGCTGCTCTTTCTATGGGCGCTGGTGTATTCGTACAGCCGCGTGTACGCAGGCGTCCACTACCCGGGCGACATCCTGGCCGGGGCCCTCGCAGGGATATTGGCCGGCGGGATATGCACCGGCATTTATTCATTTTTTTTCAAAAATCGCAAGATAGTACACTGATTTTCTTTATTTTTGCGCAAATTTTTCTTCAGCCATGGGTGCTATCAACACTGTAAAAATTTTTTCCGGTACACAATCTGAATATCTTGCCAAGGACATCGCCAGGTTCTTCGGGAAAGACCTGGGCGGGTACACCTTGCGAAAATTCAGCGACGGCGAATTGTCACCCAGCTTCGAAGAATCGATCCGGGGATGCGATCTTTTCCTGATCCAGTCCACCTTTCCTCCCGCCGACAACCTGCTGGAGCTCTGCCTGATGGTGGACGCCGCAAGGCGGGCTTCCGCTCACTATGTAACGGTAGTGATCCCGTATTTCGGCTACGCACGCCAGGACAGGAAGGACAAGCCCAGGGTAGCGATTGCAGCCAAGCTCGTCGCCAACCTGCTGTCCGCCTCGGGAGTGGACCGGCTGATCACGATTGACCTGCATGCCGGCCAGATCCAGGGTTTTTTCGACTTTCCCGTCGACCACCTCGAAGGAACGACCGTCTTTGTACCGTATATAAAATCGCTCGGCCTCGACAACCTGCTCATCGCCTCTCCCGATGTGGGCGGCGCCGCCCGGGCGAGGAATTTCGCCAAGATACTCAACGTCGACATGGTGCTCTGTGACAAGCACAGGAAGCGCGCCAATGAAATCGCCTCCATGCAGGTGATCGGGGACGTGGAGGGCACGCATGTCGTGCTCGTGGATGACCTGATCGATACCGGCGGGACCATCTGCAAGGCTGCAGAAATTATCCTGGACAAAGGCGCAAAATCGGTGCGGGCGATCTGTACTCACGCCGTCATGTCGGGCAATGCCCATCAGAACATCCTCAACTCGGCCCTCGAAGAGCTGATCGTCACCGATACGATCCCGCTCAGGCAGGACAACCCGAAAATTAAAGTCCTCTCCGTGGCCGAATTGTTCGCCAAGGCCATCGGGAGAATCAGAGATCACGAGTCTATTAGTTCACTATTCATAGCAAATAATTGATTTTTTACAATTTTATTCTTTAAATTTACGAATATGAAACAACATGAGATTGTAGGGTTTAAAAGAGCGAATCTCGGCAAATCCGAAGCACAACGGCTTCGCGCTCAGGGATATGTGCCGTCTGTTCTGTACGGCGGCACAGCGCAGGTACATTTCTATGCACCGACCATTCTTTTCCGTGAGCTGCTTTATACCCCTGATGTTTACGAGGTAACCCTGAACATCGAGGGAGACTTATATAAAGCCATTTTACAGGATACTCAATTCCATCCTGTCAATGATTCCATCATTCATGCGGACTTTTTGCAGCTCGTAGATGGTAAAAAGGTAAAAGTTGACGTGCCTGTAAAGCTGACCGGGACTTCCGTCGGCGTCATGCAGGGGGGGAAACTTAACCTGAAATTGCGTAAATTGCGTGTAGAAGGGTTTGCGAAGGATATCCCCGATTATATCGAGCTGGATATCTCCAAACTCGAGCTGGGCAAATCCGTTAAAGTAGAAGCGGTAAAAGCGGAAGGATTCACCATCCTGAGTGCACCCAGCAACCCCATTGCATCAGTTGAAATCCCGCGTGCGCTGCGGGGTCAGCTGCGTGGATAGTATTATTTTTCATGGCTAATAGATTCAAACGTGCCGACCGGTTGGTCGGCATTTTTGTTTTGCCCCCCCTTAGCGCTCCCGGCTCAGTAATCTACAGGCAGGTGCTGCATGTAGTCGTCGAGCGACAGGTGATCGGTTTTGGAAAAAGGCAGGCGGGTCCGGGACATGGAAACGATCCTGGACACCCTGAAATCGCGATACGACCCCCTGAGCCGGCACCAGGCGATCAGATGCCAGTGGAAAGCATAAAATATCAGCCCGACCGGCTCGATACATCGGCGGGTCAGCTCGTCGCTGCTGTTCCGGTATTCCAGCTCCAGCACCGACTTCGAAGCGATCGCTTCCTGTATCAGGGAGAGATAGCCGTAATTGGGCTGGTATTCGGGCGGGATCTGCCCTTTGATCTGTGTACCGAGCGCCTCCAGGCTCTCCCTCTGCGGGCTTTTCAGCACGGCCCGGATTTTCTGCAGCGCAGAAGCGTAGTGCGCATGGATAGACCTGTCGGCAAATCCCCGGGCGAGCGTTTCCACCAGGAGAAGCGCATTGGCCTCCTCAGTCGTGAAAGCCACCGGCTGCAGGAAATACCCCTGCACGACAAAATACCCCTTCGAAGGCTCAAAGCTCAGCGGGATGCCGAGCTCACCCAAAGCACGGATGTCGCGGTACACCGTCCGGATGCTGATGTCGAATTTTGCAGCTATCTGCTCCGCCGGCACATACTTCTTCGACTGGAGCATCATCAGTATCCCGAAAAGCCTGTCTACGCGGTTCATTTGATCTGGATTACCTGGAACAAAGCAAAACAACAGCACCGCGGCCCCCGGGACCGCCTACCTGCCGATCCTCTCAGCCGTTGGCCGGCCGCCTCCGGAAGCGGTGACGCGACCTGTTCTGCCCGGCGGCCTTTTTACGCCCCTCCTGGCCGCCCTGCTGCCTGGGTGCGGCAGGGACGGGTACGGCAAATGCCGTCGAAAAATCCAGGTGCCAGGGATGTCCGGCCTCCACCGGGATCTGCTTGCCGATGAGCTTTTGTATGTCGCGAAGGTCCTTGGCCTCCTCTTCGTCACAGAAGGAAAGAGAAATACCGCTGGCTCCCGCTCTGCCCGTCCGGCCGATCCTGTGTACATAAGTCTCCGGCACGTTGGGGATTTCAAAATTGATCACATGGGTGAGGTTGTCGATATCGATGCCCCTGGCGGCAATGTCCGTAGCCACCAGCACCCGGGTCTCGTGGCTTTTGAAATTGGACAGCGCCTTTTGTCTTGCGTTCTGCGATTTGTTCCCGTGAATCGCCTCGGCCCTGATCCCGATCCTGGAAAGGTCCCTGGCCACGCGGTCCGCGCCGTGCTTGGTCCTGGTAAACACCAGCACGCTCCCGATGGCCTCGTCGGACAACACATGAGCCAGCAGCCTCCGCTTGTTTTCTTTGGCCACCTGGTACACCGACTGGGTAATGGTTTCGGCGGTAGTGGATACCGGGGTGACTTCCACGCGCACCGGGTGATGCAGGATGGTGGCAGCCAGCGACTGGATTTCTGCCGGCATCGTAGCCGAAAAAAACAGGGTTTGCCGTTTCACGGGTAATTTCGCGATCACCCGCTTCACATCATGTACAAAACCCATATCCAGCATCCGGTCGGCTTCATCCAGCACAAAGATCCCGACATCGTTAAGCCTGACAAAACCCTGGTTCATCAGGTCAAGGAGCCTGCCGGGGGTAGCGACGAGAATATCCACGCCTTTTCTCAGCTCCTCGGTCTGCGGATTCTGGTTGACCCCGCCAAAAATCACCAGGTGCTTCAGCTGCAGGTGCCTGCCGTATGCCTCCAGGTTTTCCTGGATCTGTATGGCCAGCTCACGGGTGGGCGTAAGGATCAGCGAACGCACCGCACGCTTACCCCGGATGTCTTTCGGCCGGTCTTTTTCCAGCAGCTGCAGGATAGGAATGGCAAAGGCCGCCGTCTTGCCGGTTCCGGTCTGGGCACAGCCCAGGAGGTCCTTCCCGCTCAGCGCGACCGGTATGGCTCCCTCCTGTATAGGTGTCGGCTGCTCATAGCCCTGCTCCGAAAGCGCTTTGAGTATGGATGGGTGGATATTTAAATCTTGAAATGTCATCTGGTTGATCGCGGTTCTCCCGCATTAAAAAATTAAAAATATACCGGTGGTCCGGCCTGCCGGTCTTTCCGGCCTTATTCTGTCTCGAGCGCCTCCAATATGTCCATCATCACACCGAATTCTTTGTACCCGGGCCTGATTTCCTCTCCTCCCCTGATGGCGATCCCGCTCCAGGACCCGTCCCGGATAAAATGCTCCAGGGACCCCGGATCTACTTCTTCCCCGAGGCCGGACAACAACAGATGGTCCTTTCCCAGCCTCCGGATGGCTTCCTGGTCGCCGGGATACCGGCCTGAGGCGCTTTCCAGCACGAAATACCTTACCCGGTCCCCGTTTCTTCCAATGATATCCGTCAGCTCCGCTGCCCCGTACAAATCCGTATCCAGGTACAGTATCAGCGGGATGTCCAGCTCCACAGCCAGCAGCGGGACGATTTCCGGCGCATTTACCTGGAGGAGATCGAACGCATAATCTTTGACGGACTCCCCGATCAGCTCCGCATCGCGGGCTTCGGTCTCCCCGACCAGCCTGACCCCCGATACCCAGCCGCGTATGTCGTCGAACTTTTTGGGAGAGACGTAATTCGGATCACCCGGGTCGATGGAAAACCCGAGCATCTCCACGCCCATGCCCGCGCAATACCTTGCATCGGAAAGATTGGTAACGTTGCTGATTTTTACTATCGTCGATAACATAATTTCTATTCAATAAGTACAACCCGGGAAACAAAGCCCGTCAGCTCTTCATGCTCAGGGCGATCCGCCTGCGGGCCAAGTCTACTTCCGTCACCCTGACCCTGACCGCCTGATGCAGCTTCACCACTTCGTTGGGGTCCCTGACCAACCGGTCGGCCAGCTGCGAAAGATGGACGAGCCCGTCCTGTTTCACACCGATATCGACAAACGCCCCGAAAGCCGTAATGTTGGTGACGATCCCGGGCAATACCATCCCGACCCTGAGGTCTTCCGGCTTCTTTACGCTCCTGTCAAATTCAAAACGCTTCATCGCCTCCCTGGGATCCCGGGAAGGCTTGTCCAGCTCCTTCATAATGTCCTGCAGCGTCGGCAGCCCCACCGGTCCGGATACATATCCTGACAGCACTACCTGTTTTCTCAGGTCGGGCTTTGCAAGAAAATCGGAAAGCGCCACACCCAGGTCCCATGCCATCTGCTCTACCAGCGCATAGCTTTCGGGGTGCACCGCGCTGTTGTCCAGGGGATGTTCGGCATTTTCGATGCGGAGGAAGCCGGCCGCCTGCTCAAAAGCCTTGCTGCCCAGGCGCGGCACCTTGAGCAGCTGGGAGCGGCTCCTGAAATTCCCGTTCTTTGACCGGAAATCGACAATATTCTGTGCCAGGGCCGGCCCCAGGCCGGAGACATACCGAAGCAGGTGCTTGCTCGCCGTGTTGAGGCGCACACCCACCGTGTTCACGCAGCTTTCCACGACCGTATCGAGCGAGGTTTTCAGCGCACCCTGGTCGACGTCATGCTGGTACTGCCCCACCCCGATCGACTTGGGATCGATCTTGACGAGCTCCGCCAGGGGATCCATCAGCCTTCTCCCGATCGAAACGGCGCCCCGCACTGTCACATCCTTGTCCGGAAACTCCTCCCTGGCCAGCGGCGACGCCGAATAGATGGAAGCGCCCTGTTCGCTGACCATGAAAAGATCCACGAAAGCTTCCATTTTCAGCTCGGCAAGCAGCGACCTGACAAATTCTTCGGTTTCGCGCCCGGCCGTACCGTTGCCCACCGCAATCGCCTCCACGCTGTATACCCGGATCCAGTCCGAGAGCTTTTTCCTGGCGTCAGCCGCCTTTTCAAAGGGGAATATGACCATGTCCGCCGCAAGATTGCCCTGGTGATCCAGTAGCACGGCCTTGCAGCCCGTCCGGTAACCCGGATCGATCGCCAGCACCTTTTTCTGTCCCAGCGGCGAGGCCATCAACAGCTGCCGCAGGTTTTCGGAAAAAATCCGGATCGCCTCCCGGTCCGCCTTTTCCTTGGAGAGTCCTGCAAATTCCGTCTCGATGGACGGCTTCAGCAAACGCTTGTAGCTGTCCGTGATCGCCAGCTCCATC
>JBEBSO010000182.1:0-6946 GCA_040394275.1 Telluribacter sp. | reverse complement strand
GACAACCAAGACATTACCTGATTTTAAATCTGAGACCCAGCAGCACCTGAGCCGGTCTGAGCGTATAAGTCGAATAATAGGAGCTGGTTTCGTTGTTGGAGGCCGATATGTACTGCCTGGTATTGAAAATATTGTCGTAGTTAAGGCTGATCTGCATGGTCTTGTAATGGTAGGTGAGGGCGGCGTCCGCAAACTGCGCGGTCCTGCGGCCTGCTGTAGAGACATGGAAATAAAAATAGTCGTGGGCGAGGTGAAAAGTTACTCCTTTTGCCGGGAACAGGTTCAACCGGGTACTTTGCGAACCGGATCGTATCGGCTCCGGGCCCCGGCCGCCGCCATGTATGGTGTTCCTGCCCTGCATATACCGGAAGCTGTACTGCAGGTTTCCCAGGGAGCCTATTTTTACATCGAGTGCAGGCTCCAGCCGGAAGCTGCGGTCGCTGAAACCCACCCGTTCGTCCCGGCTGATGCGGTTGCCTGTACTGCCGGTATAGCCTGCATTTAGTCTTACCGTGCCGTGTATGGCCTCAATTCCCTTACTAAGCTGCGCATAAAAGCGGTGACCGCGTGCAGTGTTGTCTATCCTGTAGCTATTTATCAGCGTCAGCAGTCCCCGGTAGTCATAGCCATATAACAGGTTGGTCTTGTTTTGAAAATAGTCCGCGCCAATATTCAGAAAAACAGCGTGGACGGGATGCCGGTAATGGAGTCGGAGCTGATAGGACCGGTCCTGTTTCTCGGGCAGCTGTCCGTCGTTCCGTACCAGGCTGCGGTAGGATTGCATTATATACCCGGTAAAACTGTTGCTTATTTCGCCCAACCCGCTGTTGTGCCGGGCAACGGCAGCCAGGGAAGTGAACAAACCCAGGTCGTAGTAAGCGGAAAACGAAGGGGTAAAGAATATCCCGCTCCTGTGCCGGTTTTGCCCGGGCACCTGGTCTGAAGTATGCAGGCGGCTGTATACCAGGGGCATACCGGCCACTATTTTCAGCTTCTGGTATACGTAAGTCAAATCGGCGCCGAAATGCAGCTCGTATTTGTTCCAGTAGATCCTGTTGGCCAGGGAATCGGCACGACCGGGCGGATTTTTGGGCAAGGATTGCAGGGAAGACCGGAGCTGCTGCCTGTTTATATCCAGGCCCAGGGTATATTTTGTTTCCATGCTTTGCTGCTGCGTCCCAGCGATACCCGGTTGGCCGAGTGGAACTGCCGCTGTAACAGCTCCTGGTACAGCGCGGCAGCAGCTGCCGGCGCATCAGATAAGCCGGCGTACAGCATGGGCTGTACCTCAAGCGAATGCGGCATACTCCTGTAGAGTTGCCGCGAGTTGACCCGGAATGTTGATTTTTTGACGTTTTTGACAAGACTGAAGGTATGCTTGAGGGCATAAATCGGGAGGCTCAGGTGTCGGGTTATCTTTTCCGGTGTTTCTACCGTACCGCCGGAGCTGTTCCATTTGCCGGTAAAGTCCAGCTGGTTTTCCTGGAAAAAGAGGCTGGTATTCCTGCTGAACCTGACCGAAGCGCCAAGCTCGCTGATCCGCTCGCCTGAAGCCAGGCTTTCTTCCATTACCAGCACACTGTCTGCCGGGAGATAATAGGCGGAGCGTGAAAAGCTGCTTTTTTGCCTGCGGTCGTTCAGGTAGTTCAGGTTTACAGTGACCCGGCTGTCATTTCCGGCCGCATACAGGTTATTGACGGCAAGCACATGTGCGCGGTTAAACAGGTAGCGGTTTTCGCTGATGGCGGGGGTGGAGGGTGACTGAATACCCAGGGAAACGGTCGCTGCACCCGGCGGTTCGGGATAGTGCATTCTGACGGCCGAACCCGCAGCGGAGGAACCGGTATTATTGCCCCCGTAGGTGCTGAGCTGCTGTCTTCGCTTTTTGAATTGCATGGCCGTCAGTTCATTATCCCAGCGTAAGGGTTTTAACCCGACGCCAAGTTTGGCATTTATTGCCAGCATACCTCTGGCCTGGTCTTTCAATTTGAGGTTGACAGCAGCTTCATCGCTGAATACTTTGTCTCTCAAAGCCTTAACAGGCTGATGATTCTCGAATACCTGTACCGTCGCGATGTCTTTGGCTTCTATGTTACGGGTAGCCAAGCCGTAGCGCCCCTGCTACAGGTCCATGTCTTCGATGTAAAACCGGTTTATCGGCTTATCCCGGTATAAGATGCTGCCGTCCGACTTCACTTCAATGCCGGGCATCTTCCGCAATACCTCGCCGATGGTCCGGTCGTTTTGGCCGGTAAAGCCATCGACCCGGTAATTTATCGTGTCGCCTGCTTTCCGGATCTTTGGCGGGGTGATTTTCACGTCTTCCAGCCGGATGGCCTGCAGGTCGGCCGCGATATCCAGGACCTGGCTGCGGTTAGCCAGCCTAAAGAGCTGTTTCCCGATATTCAGGCCGCTGGCGGAGACAGTTATGCTGTCTTCAGCGCTGGTAAAGGTGATCCGGTAGGCGCCGTTTTGATCGGTGATACCGAAGTTCAGCGTGGCGACGGTTTTCTTGTCTTTTACGACAATGTGGATGCCGGGCATTCCGTTGCCGTCTGATTTGTGATAGACCTTCCCGCTGACAGTGGTCTGGGCACAGGCACCGCCGGCAAGCCAGATTAGCCCTGCAAGCAGGAGTATACTTCTCATCCGCTGGTTTATTCTATTTCCATTGGAATGTAGTCAAACGAACCCGGCACAGCGGACAGGATAACATGGCCGCCGGTTTTGTTGAACTGCAGACCCGTTCCCTGTTTCTTTTTCAGCTTTTCAAAATCGGCCCTGGAACATTGGACAGCCCCTTTTTTATCTATGGCTATGGCAACCGGTGCCGGTAACTGACGGAGGCCGATCAGGGTGAAGGAAAACAGCTGCCGGCTGTCTTCTACCTTTAAGATCAGTCCCGGCAGCCCCATGAATTTCCAGGGACCGTCGCTTATCGGGATGTCTGCGGTAAACCATGCCGTGTAATCACGTCCTCTGAATTGCAGGCGGGCTTTCTGGCAGGTATATCCCAGGATGGTATCCGTGACGTTTTCCAGTTGCCAAGGCAGCTTTCCTATGTCGTCTTCGTAAAAGAGATCAGTACCTGCAGTCCAGTTCTGGTCGTTTGTCCTGAAATGGTCGATGACGCTCACATGGTTGGTCACCCTGTTTTTGTAGAGCCGGGAGCTCTCTCCCTGATCTGAAGAGGAGCTTACGGTCCCCGGCAGGTCAGAGAGGTCTTTCGCGCGCCCGTCTTTCCGCACTTCGAGGCTGTTGATGTCCTGTGCGTTTTCCGTTAAGTCTTTAAGCCGGGCAGCCACTACCGAATCGCGGCTCAGCCTGGCAGGATCGTAGAATCTGGATAGCCGTGAACCGATATCCAGTACCAGTGTATCGCTGCGGTAGGGGAATTGCTCATCCTCCTTTGTTTTGCTGAACAGGTAGTAGCAGGTAACAGTGGCCTGGTCTGCCGGGATCACATTGGTTTGTACCTTTTTCGGACCATAGCTGCATCCACTCAAAAAGCACCATAAGGCAATAATCGGTCTTTTCATTTCAGAACGAGATTAGACAGGTTTAGGGCGTCGGCATACGGCAAACGTACGTCTATAAAATTAGACAAACAAGTTTTTTTATGAATTTGTCTAATTTTATAGACGAATTTGTCTGTTTGAAAGTACCGGCGGCTGAGACTTCGGTGTAAGCTCAGCCGGATGCCGGCCAAATTTGGAAGGAGCGGGCAGCGCAGAGTAGGCCCCGGGCGTACGGAGTGGCGTCCCAGGGAGAGCTTCGCGTGGTGCGGTTTACAAGGGTCGTGTCAATTGCCGCATTGCGCCGCGAAACTGGCCAGCAGCGGATTTAATGCTTCCGCATTTTCCCAGCATAGCGAATGACCGCCCCTGATTTCCAGTACTTTGTTTTGCCAGAGGGGTAAAGTAAAATTGTCGAGGTAGGTCAGGTCGTGAATTTGATCGTCCAGACCAGCGACCAGGGCAACGGGTACCTTGCTGTTGCGAATAATCTCGGTTTCATCGGCATAGTCTCCACGAACAATGCTGGCGGTAATTGCGTCATGAATCCGGGGATCGGCTCTGTAGAAATCCTCTTCCGCGAACGCCGGAAATTCCGGTGCTTTGGAGCTAAGAAATAGCCGCAGGAGCGAAGAAACGTCGGTGGATACCGGATGAAGGGAATACACCCTTCCCATTAACGCCGTCTGAAGGTACATTCTTTCAAAGGCCGCAGGTTTGGTGATGGGCATTGTAATCGCCATGACTCCTTTGCATCCGGGAAGATGGGGCAGCGCCTCCAGTGCGAAATGTCCGCCCATGGAGAGGCCCACCAGCAAAAAATGCGTAAGTCCGAGTTCTTCCACCAGGTCTCTGATCGCTTCTATGAAGCGATGGATGCTGTAGTCTTCCATGGGATCACTGCTATGTCCTGATAATCCGTGGCCAGGTAAATCCATGGCTATCAACCGGTTGCCTGCCAGCAGGTCACTGCCCAGTTGTTGTTCCCAGATCCTTAGGGACATGGTCCGGCCATGAATGAAAACCAGAGCCACGCTGTTCTCCTGGTGTATATCCTCGAAATGAATCGTCGTCCCGTTCAGGTTTAGGAATTTTCCCATTTTTGATAGTTTTTCAGATGAGTTTATTTTCGATGGCATACCGGAGCAGGTCCAGCGCATTTTTACAGTTGGTTTTTCGAAGCATGTTTCGCCGGTGTGTATTCACGGTATTAAAGCTGATGTGCATCTTATCGGCAATATGCTTGCTGGCATAGCCTTCGACGGCCCATTTGAGTATTTCGATCTCGCGTTTGCTCAGCAAGCGATTGTTTGGAGTGTCCGGGTAGTACTCTTTGTGAAGCAAAGGCTTCCATCGGGCCGACAAGGGGTCGTATTCCTCGATCTGGTGAACAAGCTTACTTTTGTCGGTAAAAGACGTGATGTCCCATACGACGCCAAAAGCGGCCAGGGGTTGCAGTTGCTGGGATTTTCTGAGTATTGTGATGCGTTGCATGATCGTACTTAGTTCGCCGGAGTGCCGTCTGAACCTGTAGCTTCGTGAAAACCGGATATTTGAAAGGTCCGCAGTCGGGTGTTCATTGAAAAAGCGGACTTCATCCGGAAACATCCTCGTATTCATCAGTTCAAAGTCGTAATAGTGATGTAACATAAATTCCAGTCCACCCTCTAGGAAGGCCTCTCTGTGGTGGCCCATTACCTGCTCGGCATTCCTGCCTACCAAGGGGTACTGCCTGGTCGGATAGTCGACAATAAACATGGAAGTTGAGGAAAGATCAACCCGGGAAAAATTTGTTTCTGTTTCTTTCAGGTACTGCGCATAATCCCAGGCACTGGTTTGGTGACTTTCGACCAGCAGGTCCAAATGTGCCCTGTAGGTTAACGGAAGAGGAGGTTCCATGGTCAGGAAGGGGTAATATGTGTATGGAAGGTTTGTTGCCTGCCAAATTACTTAAAAATAAGTATTGATCAGCGGAGTGTCTGATTATAATTTTGGGGTATGATATTCCGGCGGCCGCCTGGTCGGATTTGCAGTAGGCGGTCAGCCGGCCGGCCGGAAGTAAACTCTGTAATATAAGGTCCCTATGAAACGAACAGCTGTAATCTTTTTTGCTTTGGGAATGAGTGCGGGTGCATCCGCTCAGTCCAATCAGATTGAGAAAACCATCACTCAACCCCAAACTATCTATTCAGACGGGAGGGGAGCTGTCCAGATTCAATTCATGCTTTTTCCGTGTACCAATAAATTGTCGGACAGGAAATACGGGTTTGTCAACTCACTATATCTGCCGGGCGGGCGTATACAGGGAAAGTTCGACTATCAGTTATGTGATGGGGGTGGAACCCATACCGAACGGTTTACGCTATATCTGGATAAAACGGGCGAAATCAGATCCGAAGGCGCCTGGATATTAAATACCAACCGGATTTACCGGGTGTACGATGTGGAGCTTTTCGATCCCGAGACACAGCGGCGGGCCCAGGAGGAGAGGGAAGGCCAGGAGAGGGCACGGAGGGCGGCAGAAGAGCAGGAAAGGGAACGGCAGGAAATAGTACGGCAGAGAGAGGAGGAGCGGCGAAAGGAGGAGCAGCGGGTGCGAACCGTGATCGAAAACAATACCCGGACACTGCAGGAATTGAACAACCGTCCACCCAGCCAGAATGAACGCGAGCTGGGCGAGTCGATTGGAAAATTGGCGGATATGGAATTGATATCTTTGTCGGAGGCGGACGCGATAGCGCATGTTTCGGGAGGAATAAACACCCTGCTTTCGCCGTTGCTGACGAGCGATCTGGTTTCGCAGACCAGGCAATTTCCAGTCAGCTGGGACTTGAGCATAGGTCTGCTGAGCAGACGTAGTGTTTCTTTCAATGGAGGGATATACGGTGTATCGATGGCCGACAAGAATTTTGCATTTACCGGCTATTCGACCCAGGGGAACCTGGAAGAATTCAGCGGGGTGCTGAAAGCGAAAGCCAATGTATTTTCGTTTTCGATCGGGAAAGACTTCTTTTCTAAAAACGGGCGTTTTCACCTTTATCTTGGTCCGATGGGGGGCTGGATGACGTCTATAGAGAATTCCTTTGACTATGGGGGCAGCAGTACTTACGAAGAGCGCGATTACAAAACGGATCAGTGGATGTATGGAGGGGAAGGCCAGCTTTACCTGTTTTTTTCACAACGGCTTGGGCTTAACCTGGGTGTGAGGTACAACAGGTTCGTAGATAAGCCGAGCGCTGCGGCTTACTATAATCCCGCTCCCTTCTGGATCGCCAACCTGGGCCTTTCCTTCAGATGGATTGATTTGTGACCTTCAGCCTGGGTGATGCATCTCAATGCATCACCCAGCCACCATCTACATTAAGTGTTTGCCCGGTGATAAAATCGCTATCAACAGAAGCCAGGAAGACAAAGGCGCCCTCAATGTCCTG
>JBEBSO010000181.1:0-6995 GCA_040394275.1 Telluribacter sp. | reverse complement strand
TCGGTAGTGGGAGAGAAGATTGCACGGGCCATTGATTTTGCGCACCGCAACCGGACTCCTTTTGTCATGATTTCCAGGTCGGGCGGGGCGCGGATGATGGAGGCGGGGCTTTCGCTGATGCAGATGGCCAAGACCTCCGCCAAGCTGGCTTTGCTGTCGGAGGACAAGGTCCCCTATATTTCGCTGCTGACCGATCCGACCACCGGGGGGGTGACCGCCTCTTTTGCCATGCTGGGAGATTTTAATATTTCCGAGCCGGGGGCGACGATCGGGTTTGCCGGACCGCGCGTCATCCGCGAAACCATCGGCAAGGATCTTCCGAAAGGATTCCAGAGTGCGGAATTCGTCCTGGAGCACGGCTTTCTTGACTTCATCGTAGACCGGAAGGAGCTGAAGGAGAAGCTGACTACGCTGCTGAAAATGATTCAATGACATGCGCCTGGTTTCGCATCCCGTCCTGTGCAACTACTATGTGACCTATCGTTGCAATGCTGCCTGCGGTTTTTGCGATATCTGGGAAAAGCCTTCGCCCTATGTGACGGTGGAGAATGTCCGGGACAATCTCCGGGCCATGCGGAAGCTGGGTGTCCGGGTCGTCGATTTTACGGGCGGAGAGCCGCTGCTGCACCGGCAGCTCGATCTTTTGCTGAAAGAAGCCAGGGATGCAGGCATGATCACCACCGTGACCACCAACGGCCTGCTGTATCCCCGGTATGCGGAGCGCCTCCGGGGATTGGTCGACATGCTGCATTTCTCCCTCGATTCGCCGGATGCCGACGAGCACGATGCGTCACGCAAAGTGAGGTGTTTCGATAAGGTAATGGAATCGATCCGTATAGCCCGCCAGCTGGGCGAACGGCCGGATATCCTCTATACGGTGACCCGGGACAGCCTGTCAAAAATAGGACGTGTCCGTGACGAGATCTGCGCGCCGCATGATCTCCTCCTGATCCTGAACCCGATTTTTGCATACAACGAGGTGGGCAGCACGCTGTCTCCCCAGCAGCTGGCGGAGCTGTCTTCGTGGGCAAGGCGTAAGGGCGTCTACCTCAACGAAGCCTTCGTGCAGCTCCGGCTCGACGGGGGAAACCACACCGGCCATCCCGTCTGCAAGGCCGGCAGCACCACGCTGGTGATTTCTCCCGAAAACAAGCTGGTACTGCCCTGCTATCACCTGGGCCTGAAGGAATTTCCGATCAACGGCGATCTGGCCGGGCTCTACCGCTCGGAAGCGGTGCAGCAGCTGGTGGCGCTGGAGGGAAGGCTGCCGGCATGCGAGGGCTGCGCGATCAACTGCTATATGCAGCCGTCGTTTGCGGTGGAAGTAAACCGGTACTGGTGGAAGGCGCTGCCCAGTACGCTCAAGTACAATCGCATCAAGGGCACCTGGAAGCAGCTGGTAAGGCGATAGGCCCGTACGATGACAACGGAATTTTGAATAACCATGAGCGACAAAGATAAAATTGTCAAAAAAGTCAATGTGGATAACCGGAGGGCCTCCTTTGAATATTTCTTTCTTGAGAAGTATGTCGCAGGGCTGGTGCTCACGGGTACGGAGATCAAATCGATCCGCCAGCACAAGGTCAACCTGCAGGATGCCTACTGTCTTTTCCTGGCCAATGAGCTGTATATCCGCCATATGCATATTTCTCCCTATGCGGAAGGGACGCATTACAACCATGAGCCCCTGCGTGACCGCAAGGTGCTCCTGCAGAAGAGAGAGCTGAAAAAGCTGATGGAAAAGCTGAAGGACCAGGGACTTACCCTCGTGCCGGTGAGGTTGTTTACCAATGACCGCGGCCTGGCCAAGGTGGAGATCGCGCTGGCCAAAGGAAAAAAGCTCTATGACAAGCGGGAGAGCATCAAGGAGCGGGATGTCCGGAGGGAAACGGAACGCGCCGGCTACTGAGTGAAAATTTATAATTATATAATATATACAACTTGCTGTATATGAGTAGGTTGTTCTTATTTTTTTTGGGCCGGTAAAACCGGGAGGCCGGTTGCGCTTGCGAAGACAGCCAAAAAATAACTATCTTGCTATGAATAACTTACAGCGTATTTATGGGCAGGAAAGTTTTGGTTCTTAATCAGGATTACAGTGCACTAAGTATTTGTTCAGTACCCAAAGCCTTTTTGCTGGTTTTTACCGGGAAAGCCGAGCTCGTTGCAGAAGTGCCCGGCCAGGTGCTGCGGAGCGTTCATGAGCGCTACCCGATGCCCACGGTGATCCGGCTCCAGCGGTACATTACCCTGCCTTACCGGGGAGTAATGATGACCAGGCAGAATATCTTCCGGCGGGACGGGAACCGCTGCCAGTATTGCGGCACGGGAGAGCATCTCACGCTTGACCATGTCTATCCGAAATCCAAAGGCGGAAAGACGACCTGGGATAACCTGGTGACCGCCTGCCGGAAGTGCAATTCCCGGAAGGGAGACTGTACGCCGGAGCAAGCCGGGCTGCCGCTCAGGCGGCGTCCTTTCAAGCCTTCTTTTCTTATGTTTATCCGCGACCTCTCCGGGACGGTGGATCCGGAGTGGCTTCCCTTTATTGCCTCCAAAGACAGCTCCTGTTGAGCGCAGGGGTTTGCATGCAACCAAAAAGTGAAAAAAATATGGCGCAAGCGTTTTTGTTTGCGTAAAAATAATCTACCTTTGCGCTCTGAATTTTGCAAGTCAACATTTTTTTTCACTTAATTTCAGTCCAGCCGGCTCATGGGCTGATGTATGATTTGGCCGGGTACATTATTCATTATGACTAAAGAAAAGTTAAGCCAGGCTACTCCCGATTTTGACTGGGAATCGGCCAATGACAGGGGGTTCGGCTCCGCCTATTCGGTAGAGGACAGGGCCCGCCTGGAACAATTGTACGAAAATACCCTGTCACCTGTACAGGAGAAGGAAGTGGTGAAAGGCGTGGTAGTGGGGATTACGGATCGTGAGGTAATTTTAAACATCGGATTTAAATCAGACGGCCTGATTTCGTCCAATGAATTCCGGGATATTCCCGGCCTGAAAATCGGTGACGAGGTAGAGGTCTACGTGGAAAGCCAGGAAAATGCCCAGGGGCAATTGGTGTTGTCCAGGAAGAAGGCCAAGGTAATCACTGCCTGGGATAACATCCAGAAGTCTTTTGATGCCGATCTTATTATAGATGCTCTTGTAAAAAGACGCACCAAAGGTGGTCTTATTGTAGATATTTTCGGAATTGAGGCGTTCCTTCCGGGGTCTCAGATCGATGTGAAGCCGATACGTGATTTCGATGTTTTTGTCGGGAAGCGCATGGAGGTGAAGGTCGTGAAAATCAACCATACGAACGACAACGTGGTGGTTTCTCACAAGATCCTTATCGAGAAAGACCTGGAGGCGCAGCGTCTGCAAATCCTTACCAACCTGGAAAAAGGCCAGGTACTGGAGGGCGTAATCAAAAACATGACCAATTTCGGTGTGTTCATCGATCTTGGCGGTGTGGACGGGCTTCTGCATATCACCGACATTTCCTGGGGCCGTATCAGCCATCCGTCGGAGCTGCTTAGCCTTGACCAGAAACTCAACGTGGTGGTGCTTGACTTTGATGACGAGAAGAAGCGTATTTCACTCGGTCTGAAGCAGCTGCAGGCGCATCCGTGGGATTCACTTCCCGAGGAGATCCAGGTAGGGTCCAAGATCAAGGGAAGAATCGTCAATGTAGCCGATTATGGCGCATTCCTCGAAATACAGCCCGGCGTGGAAGGACTTATCCACGTTTCGGAAATGTCCTGGTCGCAGCACCTGCGCAACCCGCAGGAGTTCCTCAGCGTGGGAAGCGAGATCGAAGCAGTCGTACTGACCCTCGACCGCCAGGAAAGAAAAATGTCGCTGGGTATCAAGCAGCTTACCGAAGATCCCTGGACGCAGCCTGACCGTAAGGAGAAATACGCGGTGGGTACCCGTCACAAAGGGCTCGTACGCAACCTTACCAATTTCGGCTTGTTCATCGAGCTGGAAGAGGGTATCGACGGCCTGGTGCACGTTTCAGACCTGTCGTGGACGAAGAAGATCAAGCATCCGTCCGACTTCGTTAAAGTAGGAGAGGAGCTCGAGGTGGTAGTACTGGAGCTGGATACGGAAAACCGTCGTCTGGCATTGGGTCACAAGCAGCTCGAGGCCAACCCCTGGGATACTTTCGAAACACTGTTTGAAGTAGGTTCCGTACACCGTTGCACCATCGTGTCTAAAGGCGACAAAGTAGCGGTGCTGGAGCTTCCGTACGGGATTGAAGGCATTGCGGTGCTGAAGAACCTGGTGAAGGAGGACGGCAGCGCAGCGGAGGTCGGGGAAAGCCTTGATTTCGCAGTGCTTGAGTTTTCGAAAGACGAGAAGAAGATTGTGCTGTCCCATACCAAGGCATGGCAGAGCCCTGCCACAGAGGAGAAGAAGGATAAGCCTGCCAGGAAAGCGTCCAAAGCGGAGTCTTCCAAGGATGCCGACAAATCTACCTTCGGAGATATCGACGTATTGTCGGCTTTGAAGGAGCAGTTTGAAGAATCCGAGAAGAACGAGAAGAAAGCTTCGAAGAAGGACGGCAAGTCCGAAGAATAAAATTACCCCGGGTCTTCTGCGGGTTCTGACTGCCTGCAAAAGACCCGAACGGTTCCGTGGCCGAGTGGCTAGGCAGAGGTCTGCAAAACCTTTTACAGCGGTTCGAATCCGCTCGGAACCTCCAGCTTATTAGAGGAATAGTACAATTTTATTCCCCGTAAATTCAGCAGAAAATGTGCTTCGGACACCCGGTAAAACGGGCCGCCAAAGCACATTTTTTTTTGGTGATATTTCACTGGAAATGAGTGGGTTGAATCCGACCCGAAAAGGGCCCTTTTTACCCTATAAATTAGAAAAAGTATAAATAAGATTATGCAGGGAAAATAGCCCAAAATACTTTTGCGGTTATAAAATCGTGCATTAGTTTTGTGGCACGAAGAATATTAGCATATTAGTTATATGATTACACTCTTGAATAGATTCTCCTGTTTCACTTTTAAACGCTCCCCAAGAACCTCGTTTTTTGCTTTGGTTTTTTTGATGTTCGCAGGAACCTTGCAGGTGAATGCGCAGGATGCGGCCGGTGCGGATGCGGCTGCAGGGGAAGCCTTGTTTAAAAAGAACTGCCAGTCGTGTCATTCTACCGGCACGGACAAGCAGGTTGGTCCCGGTCTGAAAGGCGTGGATAAAAAGCACGATCTGGGCTGGCTGGTGAAGTGGATCAACAATTCCCAGGCCATGATTGCTGCGGGAGATCCGGCTGCCGTTAAGATCGCGAAAGAGTTTAACAATATGCAGATGACTGCCTTCCCCAACATGACAGAGGCGGATGTGAAGGACATGCTGGCTTATATTGAAAAAGCGAATGAAGCTCCGGCCGCTGCTGCTGCCGTCGGCGGAGGTGCCGCAGCGGGAGGCCAGGCGTCGGGAGAGCCTTCTACTTTGTTTGTAGTGGTGCTGGTAGCCCTGCTGGTCGTGATGATCCTGGTGCTGGGCGTGCTTCTCGTCGTGCTCTCCATTCTTTCCAAAACCGTGAAGAAGGAAGCCGGCGCTGAAGAGGAAGAAGGGGCTGCAGCCGGTAAGATAGATCTCCTGACGAGGATCGCCCTGAATCCGGCCGTTCGTTCGGCAACGGTGTGGGTGTTTCTCCTGCTCATCGTAAAATATACGCTGGACGGCGCTTTTAATGTGGGTGTCCAGCAGGGATATGCTCCCAAGCAGCCGATCGCTTTCTCTCACAAGCTGCATGCGGGCGAATACAAAATCGATTGTAACTATTGCCATACCGGGGTGAACCGGACGCGTTCCGCGCATATCCCGGCAGCAAATATTTGTATGAACTGCCACGGCGTGATCAAGAAAGAGTCGCCCGAAATCCAGAAGATATACGAGGCCATCGAAAATGATAGGCCTATCGAATGGGTAAGGGTCCATAACCTTCCCGACCTGGCCTATTTCAACCACTCTCAGCACGTGAATGTGGGCGGACTGGAGTGCCAGCAGTGCCACGGTGAAATCGAGAAAATGGAAGTGGTGGAACAGCGGTCTTCCCTGACGATGGGATGGTGTATTGACTGTCACCGCAAAACCGACGTGAATACGAAGGGCAATGCGTACTATGACAAGCTTGTCCAGCTGCACGGCGAGCAAACCAAGGACGCGCTCAAGGTGGCGGATATCGGCGGGCTCGAATGTTCTAAATGCCACTATTAATTAAGATTTGAATTCTCCGGAATACGCATATTTGTATTGAGTGATTTATGGAAAATACTACGAAGAGATATTGGAAAGGACTTGAGGAGTTAAGGAACGACGAAAAGTTTGTTAAAAACGCAAGCCGCGAGTTCGCGGAGTTTGATCCTGCCCAGCAAACCGCTTACGAGGACCTTACGGACGGGACGGGGAGCAATCGCCGCGACTTCCTGAAAGTACTGGGTTTTGGTATGGCAGCCGTGTCTCTGGCCTCGTGCGAGGCTCCTGTCAGGAAAGCTGTTTCGTACGTAAATAAACCCGCAGGGGAATATCCGACCCAGGCCAACTGGTATGCGTCCACTTATGTGGACGGCGGGGATTACGCCAGCATCGTGGTGAAAACCAGGGAGGGAAGGCCGATCAAGATAGAAGGAAATAAATTGTCTTCGGCTTCCTGCGGCGCCAGTGCAAGGGTGCATGCCTCGCTCCTGGGTCTGTATGACGTAGAGAAGCTGAAGGGGCCGGCCAAAGGCAGCGATACAAAAGTAAGCTGGGAGACGATCGACCAGGAGATCAGCGCCGGCCTGGAGAAGATAGCGGCGGCGAACGGAAACATCCGGATCGTGTCTCCGACGATACTGAGCCCGGGCACAAAGGCGGTGATTGCCGAGTTTACAGCCAGGTATCCCACTACCCAGCACATCAGCTACGATGCCAATGCATCGGCGGCGATCGGGAAGGGCAACCTGGATTCGGGTGGAGTGGCCGCTATCGCGGCGGCTGCA
>JBEBSO010000180.1:0-6997 GCA_040394275.1 Telluribacter sp. | reverse complement strand
GCTCCGTATCGGCAGCGTAACCGTTCCCACGATCACCGTGTTTTTACCGGAAAAGAGCAAAGCGACCGGCGGCGCAGTGCTGATCTGCCCGGGCGGAGGCTACAAGATACTGGCGTTTGCCCATGAAGGTACAGACATCGCGAAGTGGTTCAATGCACGGGGGATAGCGGCCTTTGTACTAAAGTACCGCATCCCGGACCCCTCTGCCATGACCGCCCAGCACGAGGTGCCTCTTATGGATGCCATGGAGGCCATGAAGCTCATCCGCGGGCGGGCTGCAGAGTGGCGGATAGATGCGGGTAAGATCGGGGTGATGGGCTTTTCGGCGGGCGGGCACCTGGCTGCTACGCTTTCTACGCACTACTTCCGGGGGCGTCTTGCTTCGGAGGAGGCGAAGCCTGATTTTTCCATTTTGCTCTACCCTGTGATCACGCTGAGTGACGCCTATGCGCACAAGGGATCAAGGGATAACCTGCTGGGTCCGGACAAGTCGGACGAACTGGCCAGGTACTATTCCAACGAGCTGCAGGTGAGCGAAAAGACGCCGCCGGCCTTCCTGGTGCATGCGGAAGACGACAGCGGCGTCCCGGTCGAGAACAGCATCGCCTATTACCTGGCGCTGAAAAAATTCAGGGTGCCGGCCGAAGCGCACCTCTACCCGTCAGGCGGGCATGGGTTCGGAATGCATGCGGAAAGGCTGAAAGGCAAGGGGTCGGTAGTGAGCTGGCCGCAAGCGCTGGAGGTTTGGCTGAAAAGCAGGAGCCTGATGAAATGAGCATAGGTGCTATCGTTCAGCTTTTCGGACTTTTTATACACAAGGTGACTTAAACAAATGAAGCCTGCCCATGATGACCGTCGCTGAATTCAGGGAGAGCCTGCTGCTGGAAAATCCCCCGGAGCTGGGATCGCCTGTCCTGCTTGCGCTGTGGTACGATGCAAAGGGCCTGTGGGAGGCTGCACATGACATTGCCCAAAGCCGGGAAGGGACGAGAGAGTTTGACCGGCTTCATGCCTAACTTCACCGGGTGGAAGGTGATGAATGGAATGCCGGCTACTGGTACCGGAGGGCGGGAGAAACACCGCCGGCGCTTTCGCCGGAGGAAGAATGGGAGCAGCTCGTAAAAAAAATCCTGGATTGAATTAAACTTATCCGGACTGTGAATATCTATAGGCAGAACTAAATATTTTGTACATGAAATGAGCATAAGCGGAAGCGCATACAAACAGGTGTGAGTATCCCGGCGAATTCCATGTGATTTTAAACATCAAAAAAAATAAACACATGAAAAAGATCATTTTGGCATCACTTATGATGTTGTTCTGTTTCGGAGCGATGGCTCAGCAACGGGGCGGAGGCGGTACTCCCGAGGAGCGTGCAAAACGCCAGACAGACCGGCTGACCGAGCAGCTTTCGCTCAATGCCGACCAGGAAAAGCAGGTGCTGGCCCTTAATCTCGAGCGGGTAAAGAAGATGGACGAAGCGAGAGCCGCCGGTGACAACGGGGGAAGAGATGCCTTCCGTGCTTCACAGGAAGAGTATTCCAAAAAGCTGGCGGCCATCCTGACGCCCGAGCAGCAGGAGAAATTCAAGAAGATGCAGGCGGAAATGAGGCAGAGAGGCGGCGGCTCCAACGACCAGAGAGGCGGGGAGGGGCGCAGGCAGCGAAGCAACTGACCGGAACCGGAGAATCTTGCGCGCAAAGCGGCTGATATTTTCGAATATCAGCCGCTTTGTTTTTATTTGCCGGTCTATGAAACTATATCTTATCCCTACGCCCATCGGCAACCTGGAGGACATCACGTTACGCGCCATCAACGTGCTGAAGTCGGTGGATGTGATCCTGGCGGAAGACAAAAGGACTTCGGGGAATCTCCTCCGGCACCTCGGGATCAGCAAGCCCATGCAGAGCTACCATATTTTTAACGAGCATGCCACGTTATCCAGGCTCGTGGAAAGGATGCGGAAGGGGGAGACGATGGCCCTGATGTCGGACGCCGGGACGCCGGCCATCTCGGATCGCTGGTTTCTTCTTGTCAGGGAGGCCATCAGGCAGGGGGTGCCCGTTGAATGCCTTCCCGGCGCCACTGCCTTTGTCCCCGCGCTCGTGAATTCCGGTCTCTCGGCCGACCGGTTTACTTTTGAGGGTTTCCTGCCCCACAAGAAGGGCAGGCAGTCGCGCCTGCAGGCGCTGGCGGAGGAAGAGAGAACCATGATTTTTTATGAATCCCCGCACCGGCTGCTCAAGGCGCTGGAGCAGTTTTCCGCCTTTTTCGGCCCGGACAGGCAGGCCTGCGTATCGCGGGAGCTGACAAAAATATACGAGGAGAACGTAAGGGGTACATTACATGAAATAATTACTTATTTTGCCGAAAAAACAATTAAAGGTGAAATCGTTATTGTCGTGGCCGGCAAATCCTAGTACGGCTCTTAATATTCTTCCTTCCGGGCACAGAGACAAAGCGTTCCGCCGGATCCTGGTGCTCTTCTTTTTATTTATTCTGCCTGCCCGGTACGTGTCTTCCCAGCCGTTTTTCGGGGACATGCAGCTCACAGACGCCAGCAAGGTGAGCCTTATTACGATCGGGCCGGGGGATGAATTGTATTCCGGCTTCGGGCATAGCGTACTCTGGATTGCAGATCCTGCCACGGGCATTGACAGGGCTTATAACTATGGCACCTTTAGTTTCCAGAGCGAAAATTTCTATATAAAGTTTCTCAGGGGCACACTCCCGTACGAGCTTTCGGTGCTGCCGCTCGGGCCCCAGGCTTTTGAGTGGCGGCTGGAAAACAGGTCGATAAAGGAACAGGAGCTGAACCTCTCGCTTGATCAGAGACAGCGTTTACTGGAAGACCTCGAAAGGAACTACCTGCCTGAAAACAGGAAGTATCACTACAGGTTTTTTTACGATAATTGTTCCTCCCGTTTACAAGAGGTTCTGAGAAGAGCATGCGGAGACAGCCTTATTTATCACGGGTATACGAAAGAGGCCAGGAGCTTCCGGTCATGGATAGACCTGTACGCGTTTAAGCAAAAGCCATGGGCCGACTTTGGTATGGACCTGGCGATAGGCGCTCCTGCCGATGTCACGGCCGGCCCTCTTCAGGCGACGTTCCTTCCCGATAATCTTAGTTCAGCCTTTGCTGATACAAAAATAACCACCCGCGACGGAGTCTTCCCTTTGGTGAAGTCGGAGCGGATGCTTTTCGAGCCGGTGACCGCTCCGCAACCTTCCGGGGTGACCCCGACCGTGTTTTTCTGGGGGCTGGCGGTACTGGTGGGTTTGCTTACCTGGTGGCAGCTGAAAAAAGGAAGCATGAATTTCGTGTTCGACAGGATACTCTTCTCTGTCGTCGGGCTGACCGGCTGGGTGATCCTGGCGCTCTGGTTCGGAACGGACCATGGCGTAACGTCGTACAACTGGGATATCCTGTGGGCGTTCCCGCTTTGGATCCCGTTGGTTTTCCGGATATCGGGGAAGCGAAAGCGGGATTGGTTCCAGGTCTTTCTTATCGTGTACGCGGTGCTGCTGATCTGCTCCACCGCCAACCTGGAGAAGCACAATCTCGTATTGATTCCTATCCTGGTCATCCTGACCATGAGGGTATACTACCTGAATAACAGTTTGTTCAAAATCTCAAAAAAAGCGAATTCATGAATCTGGAATCGGTGACCGGGCTGGCCAGGGAGGTTGTGCTGGAAGCGTCTGCATTTATACAGAGAGAGGCCGGTGCGTTCAGCAGCGACAAGATCGAATACAAGGACCTCAACAACCTCGTTTCCTATGTGGACAAGGAGGCGGAACGGATCCTGGTGGCCGGATTGAGAAAAGTGCTTCCTGATGCCGGCTTCATTACCGAAGAAGACACTACCGGGGAAACGCCGGACTATGAAGCCCTGAACTGGATCATAGATCCCCTGGACGGGACAACCAACTTTATTCACCGCCTTCCTGTCTATTGCGTCAGCGTCGGTCTTGCGGTCGGTAAGACGCCGGTGGCAGGTGTGATTCATGAGCCCAACCGGGATGAGCTCTTCTACGGCTGGCAGGGCGGAGGAGCCTGGTGCAACGGGAACAGGCTTGCGGTGTCGCCGGTCGAAAAACTCAGTGAAAGCCTGCTGGCGACGGGATTTCCCTATTACCGCTTCGAAAAGCACGACAGGTATATGAAGATACTGGAACTGCTGATGCGCAGAACACACGGTCTCCGGCGATTGGGAGCGGCAGCCGTGGACCTGGCGTATGTGGCTGCCGGTAGGTTTGAAGGCTTTTATGAGTACAACCTCAATTCCTGGGATATGGCGGCGGGCGCCCTGCTGGTGAAGGAGGCCGGCGGAATCGTATCCGACTTCAGCGGGGGCGATGATTTCCTCTTTGGAGGCGATATCATTGCCTGCGGGAAGCCCCATGAAGAATTATTGTCCGTAATAAAAGATTTTTTTTGAAAATCGGATAAATTTGCAAGACTATGATAAATAACAGGAATCCTCTCAACTATTTTTATACTGCCTATGCCAATTTTTACCCGATTAGACACCTACCATTCAGAAACAGGTAATCTCACCGTGTTCGAAAAGCTCATGCCCGGAGGCATAAAGAGACTTTTTTATATATACGGTGCGGATGAAAAGTCGCAGCGCGGAGGTCATC
This sequence comes from Telluribacter sp., assembly GCA_040394275.1. Taxonomy (GTDB): domain Bacteria; phylum Bacteroidota; class Bacteroidia; order Cytophagales; family Spirosomataceae; genus JBEBSO01. The sequence continues at coordinate 2,347 of JBEBSO010000180.1, read as the reverse complement.
GCCACTTCAAGACCTGGAATGCTTTAATCTGCCTTCACGGAAGCTGCGCGGTTTATGTACACGACGGAGAAAGAGAAATGAATTTTGAGCTGACGAAGCCCGATGAATGCCTGATCCTTGCCCCGGAGGATTGGCATACGATGAGCTCCTTCTCCCCCGATTGCATACTGCTGGTGCTCGCCAACGAATACTATAACCCCGAGGACTACATTGTTATTCCATACCAGGGGAAACACCAGATTGTCGCATGATTCCTTTTTTGGATCTGGGGAAGGTAAACGAGCCTTACCAGGCGGAAATGGAGGAAGCGGCGCTGCGTGTTTTGCGCTCCGGGTGGTATATCCTGGGAAAGGAGCTCGAGCGGTTTGAAACAGAATTTGCGGAGTTTTGCGGCACTTCCTGCTGTGTAGGGGTTGCCAACGGCCTGGAAGCGCTGGAACTGATCCTGGCTGCGCTGGATTTCCCCGGGGGAAGCGAAGTGATTGTTCCGGCCAACACCTATATCGCTTCCGTGCTGCCGGTAAATGCCAGGAACCTGAAGCCGGTTTTTGTGGAGCCGGATCCCGTCACCATGCTGATAGATCCCGCCCGGATCGAGGAAAAGATCACACCCGCGACACGGGCCATCATGGTGGTGCATCTTTACGGAAGATGTTGCGAAATGGAGGAAATCTCCCGGATTGCAGACCGGCATAATCTCAGGGTGATCGGTGATGCGGCGCAGGCGCACGGTGCTGCCTACCGGGGTAAGCGCGCGGGAGGGCTTGCCTATGCGGAGGCTTTCAGCTTCTATCCTACAAAAAACCTGGGCGCGCTCGGGGACGCGGGAGCCATCACTACCGATGACCCGGACCTGGCCCGCAGATTGAGGATACTGAGAAACTACGGATCCGGTGTGAAATACAGCAGCGATTACCAGGGCATAAACAGCCGGCTGGACGAGCTGCAGGCGGCGCTGCTTTCGGTGAAGCTTCCCTATATGGAAGCGGAAAACAGGAGACGCCGGGAAATAGCCGGGCGTTACCTCGGAGAGCTCCGACTGGAGGGGATGGTGCTTCCGCCTTCTGACCGGATCGGGGAAGACTGCTGGCACCTGTTTGTCGTACGGATACCGCAACGCGAGAAGTTTATCAGGTATCTGGCGGGAGAAGGTATCCAGACCAACGTACATTACCCGGTACCTATACACCGGCAGCGTGCGTACAGCTACCTGAGCGGGCAGTGTTTCCCCCTGACGGATGCGATTCACGATACGGTAGTGAGCCTGCCGCTGAATTCCACGCTGAAGGACGAAGATGTAGAGTTTATAATCAGAACTGTTAATTCATACCATTGCACGTGAACAAGCTTTCCGTTGTAATTCCCGTATATAAAAGCCAGCATACCATAGGTCCCCTTGTCAAAAGGCTGCAGCGCGAGCTGGCTGCTGTGCGTTTTGAGGTGGTATTGGTCAACGACGGCAGCCCGGACGCCTCTGCAGAGGTTTGCGAAGCACTGGCCGCGGAATATGAAAATGTCAACTTTATCTCGCTGAGGCGGAATTTCGGCGAATTCAACGCCGTGATGTGCGGGCTCAACTACGCAACCGGCGAGTATTGCGCGCTCATTGACGACGACTTCCAGAACCCGCCTTCCGAAATCCTCAAGCTGGTGGATGCCGCCGAATCGGGCAGCTATGCGGTGGTCTATTCCTACTATCCGAAAAAGGAGCACGCGGCTTACCGGAACTGGGGAAGTATGCTGGTGAACTGGATGACTACTTTTCTCCTGGACAAGCCGAGGAATCTTTACCTGTCCAGCTTTAAGCTGATCAGGAGGGAGGTAGTCGAAGAGATTGTAAAGTATACGGGGCCGTACCCCTACATCGACGGGCTCATCTTGCGGGTAACCCGGAACATCGGCAGGGTGGAGGTCCTGCATGAAAAGCGCCGGTCGGGAGATTCCGGCTATACCATGCGAAAGCTGGTATCGCTCTTCCTGAATATCCTGTTTTGCTACTCAACCCTGCCCATCCGCGTCTTTATGCCGATCGGCTTCGCAATTTTTGCGCTGGGGCTGGTCCTGCTCCTGTTTCTTACGGGACAATGGATCGTAGGACCCGATCCGAAAGGGTGGCAGGTAGTCACCGCCATGCTGATGTTGATCGGGGGAATACAGAGCCTGCTGCTGAGCGTGCTGGGCGAGTACATCGGCAAGAACTTCATGGCGCAGAGCGGTACTCCTCAGTATGTGATCAAATACAAGATCCTGAAAAGGAATCCGGTAGACCCGGTTTCCTGATTTTTTGTAACGCTGGCCAAAAATTGTGTACACCCGGGAGAAACTTCCGTCCGAAGCTTTGGGGTGA
>JBEBSO010000179.1:0-7058 GCA_040394275.1 Telluribacter sp. | reverse complement strand
CAGGAGCAGCTTCGACATAATCCGGGTTGTTAAAATTCCTGCTGATCAGCAGTTCCACATCCGTACTGAGCGTGGCGGAGAAAAGCAGGTTCTGCCTTTTGGCGGGCAGCAGGTCCAGGATCGTTTCCAGCTGGGTACGGAAGCCCAGGCTGAGCATTTCGTCCACTTCATCGATGACCAGCTTCCTGACCGCCCTGGTTTTCACAGCTCCCGCCAGGACCAGGTCGGCAAGCCGTCCGGGCGTGGCGACCAGTACATCGGCTCCGGCTTTCAGCCCGGCCACCTGGTTGTTGATATTGGCGCCGCCGGAAATGCCGGTCACGGAGACGTTGAGGTAAGCGGTTAATTTCTCCACTGCTTCCACGACCTGCACGACCAGCTCCCGGGTAGGGACGAGCACCAGGATCTGTATGTTTTTCTCCTTCGTATACTGCCATTGACGCAGGCAGGGCAGCAGGTAGGCGAAAGTCTTGCCCGTGCCTGTCTGTGCGACGGCGACCACATCCCGGCCGGACATGGCTACCGGGAATACTTTCTGCTGGATGACGGTGGGCGTCGTGATGTCCAGGTCCGCCAGGGCGTTCAGCAGCGGCGTATTCAGGTTCAGCGCCTCGAAAGTCATTTTCCCGCTACCTGGTAGAGATGGTACCAGTCTTCATTGGTCAGGCGGATGCGGGAGGCGCTCGCGGCGTTGCGGATCCTTTCTTCGGAAAGCGAGCCGATAATGGGCAGCGTCCCCAGCTTCATTAGCCAGGATACGGCGACCTGTTCGATATTGGCATCGTATTTTTCGCCGATACGCGTAAGGCAGTCGCGGAGGGCCACGGCTTTTTCGTCCGTACCTTCCGTGATTTTACCGCCGGCCAGCGGTGACCAGGCCAGGGGTTTGCTGAAGTTTTGCTTGATGAAATCAACCCTGCCGTCATCGATGGCGGAGGTATTCATCAGGTTGAGCTCGATGTGGTTGGTAACTATGGGCTTGCGCAGGTAGGAGGCCAGCAGCTTATGCTGGAACACAGAAAAATTGGCTACCCCGATGTGCTTCGCCTTACCCGAATTGACCACTTCCGCCATGGCGCTTGCCGTTTCTTCGGGATCTGCGAGCAGGTCGTGATGCTGCAGGAGAAAAATATCGACATAGTCGGTTTTCAGCCTCTTGAGAGAAGCATCGATGCTCCTGAGGATGTGCTCCCTGGAGGTGTCGTAATACCTGAACTTTCCGTCGGCGGAGATTTTGATCCCGCATTTTGTGAAAAGCACCAGGTCTTCTCTCCTGAAGGCCTTGTTACGGATCACTTTTCCGAAGGATTCTTCTACAACAGACTTCCCGAAAATGTCTGCATGATCAAAAGTGTTGATACCCAGTTCGAGACAAAGCGCGAGTGTACGTTCAATTTTACCGGTAGGAACCTGATCTTCGTCTTCCCATCGCCAGAAGCCGTATATGGCTTCCGAAACCTTCGGGCCTGAGTCGCTTAAGCTGATCTTCTTCATCGGGCGGAATCTGTTAAATAAAGTAATCAGGCAAAATTACCCATATTTCGCGGATAGCTTTTTATAAATATGTAATTTATACGTAAAACTCCTGTTTGTACCGGTTTTTTGCCGGGAGAAGACGGAGGCGGAGCCGCAGCCGGCAGGGGAATGACCGGAGCTACAGTAAAATCGGCTGCTTTTGCCTAAGTTTGTGCCGGCGTTCAGGCAGCCCGTTTGTAAGCATTTTCATGATCAGATGACAATAATTCAGGTGCTCCGGAGAGGTATTTTCCTGCTTGGCTTCGTGCTGAGCATATCAGGTCCGCTTTTTGCACAATCCCGCCAGACCCTGCGCGGCGTGGTAGTCGATAAAGAGTCGAAATATCCCCTGCCGGGCGCTGCAGTGGTTGTGACCGGCCAGCACGGGCTGGGAGAAATCTGCCGGGAAGACGGCTCGTTTACAATCAGGCAGGTGCCGGCGGGCAGGTATACTGTAAATGTGAAATTTATCGGGTACAGGGACGCCGTGCTTCACAACGTCGTGGTAGATGCGGGCCGGGAAACGGTGCTTCTTGTGGAGCTGGAGGAGCAGGCCAGCGTACTGGATGAAGTGGTCATACGCCACGTGACGCGCAGCGGGGAGCCCGGCAATGAAATGGCATTTATTTCCTCCCGCCGGTTTTCGGTCGAGGAGACCAGCCGGTATGCGGGCAGCCGGGGAGAGCCGGCGAGGATGGCCTCCAATTTCGCAGGTGTTCAGGGAGCGGACGATTCGAGGAACGACATCATCATTCGCGGGAATTCGCCTTCGGGGGTATTGTGGAGACTGGAAGGCATCAGCATCCCGAATCCCAATCATTTTGCCATACCGGGGACATCCGGCGGCCCGGTAGGAATTATCAACAGCAAATACCTGGCCAATTCGGACTTTTTTACCGGGGCGTTCCCCGCGGAGTTCGGCAACTCCATAGCGGGTGTTTTTGACCTCAAACTTCGGAACGGCAACAGCAAGAAGCATGAATTTGTGGGTCAGTTCGGGTTTTTGGGTACGGAAGCGATGGCTGAAGGCCCTCTTTCCAAAAAGAAAGGCTCCTCCTACCTGGCCTCTTTCCGGTATGCGAACCTGTGGCTTTTCAACCGGCTGGGGATCGATATTGGCACCCAGGCGGTTCCTTCCTATACCGATGGCTTTTTCAGGCTGAATTTTCCCGTAAAGAACGGCGGAAGCCTTGCGCTGTGGGGAGTCGGCGGTACCAGCGATATTAACCTGCTGATCAGCGGGCAGGAGGTAAAGGACCGGAATATTTTCGGTCAGAACGACCGGGACCAGTACTACACAGCCCGGATGGGCGCTGCGGGGCTCACCTACAGCCAGCCCCTGAGCAGGTCGGCTTTTTTCAGGGCAACCCTGGGGCTGACCGGCAACCTGCAGGATGCTTCTCACGATTACCTGTTTATCCGGAAAGACGCGCAGGGCCTGCCCCTGGTGGAGAATGACCGTTATGTGCTGGACGGGAAGGCGCAGATACTGAGGTATGTCTTTAACGAATCAAAAGTTGCGGCTTCCGCATCCCTTAACCGGAAACTGGGTGGGAAATCCATCCTGAAGGCAGGGATTAACCTGGATTTGATACGTTTCAGGTCTGACGACAGTACCCGTTTCTTCATTGACCATGCGCAATCGGTACTGGGCGGGTGGCAGACCCGCTGGGATTCGGACCGGTCCCATGTGCTTTTTCAGCCTTATGCGCAATGGAAATACCTGCTGACCCACCGGCTCACGACCCACCTGGGCGTCAGCGGGCTTTTCAGCTCGATGAACAAGGCAAGCCGTTCGTTCCCGGAGCCCAGGGCGGGGATCTCCTACGACCTGACCGGCCGGCAGAAAATTGCGCTGTCTTCCGGCCTGCACAGCCAGATGATGCCTTCTTACCTGTATTTCTACCAGCCGGACCAGGAGAAAAAGGAGCCCCTTAACAGCGATATCGGGCTGACGAAAAGCTGGCATCACGGTGCGGCATACAGCTGGATGGCCGGGAGGAACCTGAAGTTCCTGGCCGAGATCTATCACCAATCGCTGTTCAATGTCCCGGTATCCTCTTCCCCGTCGTCTTCCTTTTCGATATTGAACACCGGGTCCGGGTTCTCCAGGCAGTTCCCGGACAAGCTTGAAAATACCGGCATCGGGCGGAATTACGGCGCGGAGGTGACGCTGGAGAGGTTTTTCAGCGCAGGCTATTATTTCCTGATCACCGGGTCGGTTTTTGATTCAAAATACCGGGCAGGAGACGGGAAATGGCGCAATACGGATTTCAACGGCCACTATGCGTTCAATGCCCTTTTTTCGAGGGAGTTCAGGACGGGCACGCGTTCGGTATTCAATGTGGGGGCCAAATTTACAACCATCGGGGGAAGAAGGTACGGACCGGTAGATGAGGAGAAGTCACGTCTTCTCCAGGAAATCGTATACCAGGATGCGGGAAGGAATACGCTGCAGTTCGCGCCTTACCGCCGCCTGGATGTAAAAATGGAATATAAGCTGAACCGGTCCGGCCTGACGCACACCGTAGCGGTTGACCTGGTTAACGTGCCGGGCGTCAAAAACCAGCTTTCGCTGAGCTATGCGCCTCAGCCGGACGGGAGCTTTATCAAACAGGAGTACCAGCTCGGCTTCCTGCCCGTTTTTTTTTACAGGATAGATTTTTAGTTTTATATTTAAGACCGGGGCGGGAAATCACGCTTTTTTCCAAACAAACCGGAACAGCATGACCTGCCATAAATACATGACATCTCCACACGCGATAATGCACACAAACAGGCGATAAATAAACGATAAACCAATGAACTATAGAACCTGGTGTTTTATGGTTGTCTGGTTCAAAGCTATTTTAGTTCTATAGTTAAATTTTTTGAACTTATATACATGAAAAAAGGCCTCCTTCTCGCTGTAAGCCTTGTTCTTCTGTTGGGAGTTGCTTACTTCGCTGGTCCGCGGGCCGACAAAGCTATGTTTGATCCTACTTTACCTGTTGTTCCCCGGCACCTGGCCGAGCTGGAGTCGGAAATCATCGATTCGGAAAAAGCGGTTAAAAACCTGAAGCCCGACAATCAAGCCAGGATCATCTGGGCCGATTCCGGCAAGAAGGAAAAGACACCCTACAGCCTTGTGTACATTCATGGTTTCGGAGCAAGCTGGGCGGAGGGAGAACCGGTTCACCGGCACCTGGCCGAGCGGTTCGGTGCAAATTTATACCTGGCACGGCTTTACGATGCCGGCACCGATAACCCGGATGCCTACGAGGACATGACCCCGGCAAAATTCCTGGAAGGCGCCAAAAGGGCTTTGGCGATAGGCAAGTCGTTGGGAGACAGCGTCATCGTGATCGGCACCTCCGCCGGGGGGCTGCTGACGGTCTACCTGGCAGCGCACCACCCGGAGCTCAAGGGGATCGTGCTGTATTCCCCCTGCCTGGATATCTACGGCAGCGCGCTGAAAATCGCTACCGGCCCCTGGGGGGAGCGTGCCGTTGAGGCCGTGATCGGCAAAAGAATGCTGAACGAGTACCCGCCCGAGCGCCTGAAATACTGGCTGCCCAGCTACAGCTCGAAGGGGCTGGTCGTGCTGCAGCAGGCCATGGACGCGATTGCGACGCCGGAGGTATATGCCCGGATCCGGATGCCGGTCTTTTTAGCCTATTACTACAAGAATGAAGAGGAGCAGGATAAAACGGTGTCCGTAAAAGCAATGCAGGAAATGTTTCCTGCCCTGGGTACTCCTGCAGACCGGAAGGTAGAGAGGGTATTCCCCGAAAGCGGTCACCATGTCATCGCCAGCAACATCACTTCCGCCGACTGGGAAGGGGTAGAAAAGGCGACGGAAGACTTTTTTATCCGGGTACTGGGTATGCAGCCCGTACAGAAGTAAGTGCCGGAGCGTTCCCGCTTCACCGCGGACAATCAAAAAATCTCTTACATTTGCCTGAAAAATTTACAAGGAGTTTGAAGATGACCAAACTCATAACACTAAATCAGAAAAATGGCATACGGACTACTAAAAGGGAAAAGAGGGATTATTTCGGGGGCATTGGATGAAAACTCCATTGCCTGGAAGGTTGCCCTGAAAGCAAAAGAAGAAGGTGCGGTTTTCACTTTAACCAACGCGCCTGTCGCGATGCGTATGGGGGCGATCAAGCAGCTGGCGGATGCCACGGAGGCTGCCATCATACCGGCGGATGCCACCGTGGTGGAAGACATCGAAAATCTCTTCAACCAGTCGGTCGAAGCGCTCGGCGGTAAAATTGATTTTGTGCTGCATTCCATTGGTATGTCCCCCAATGTGCGCAAAAGCAAGGAATACGGCGACCTTAACTACGAGTGGTACCTGAAAAGCCTGGATATTTCGGCCTTGTCGTTCCATAAGTTCCTGCAGGTAGCCGAGAAGCTGGATGCCATTAACGAGTGGGGATCTGTCGTTGCGCTGAGCTACATCGCTGCACAGCGCACCTATCCTTTTTATTCGGATATGGCCGAAGCCAAGGCAGCCCTGGAAAGCATTGCCAGGAGCTACGGCTACCGGTACGGAAAGCTGAAGAAAGTCCGTGTCAATACCATTTCCCAGTCTCCCACCAAAACGACGGCCGGCGGCGGTATCGACGGGTTTTCGTCATTTTACGATTTTGCCGGTATGCTCAGCCCGCTGGGCAACGCTTCCGCCGAAGCCTGCGCGGACTATGCCATCACGCTGTTTTCGGACTTTACCCGGATGGTGACCATGCAAAACCTGTATCACGACGGCGGCTATTCCTCTACGGGTATTTCCGAGGAGCTGATGGAGCTGATGCAGAAGAAGTAGTATTCGTTCATTCCTGGATACGTAATGGGCCTTTTTGGAAAAGGCCAGGCACACGGCCCCGGAGATTTTCTCTCCCCGGTAGAACTGGACCTGCATGTCCATGTTCTTCCGGGGATCGACGACGGAGCCGCGGACCTGGGAGAGAGCCTCAAGCTTGTGCAGCAATTGTATGACGCCGGCATACGGGGCATCATTGCCACTCCGCACGTCCGTTCCGATTTTTTCCCCAATACCTCCCGTTCGATCCGGGATAGCTGGGCACTGCTCGTTCAGGAAACCGGGCAGCGCTACCCGGACCTGCAGCTCCGTTATGCCGCGGAGTACTATGCCGACGACTATTTCCTGAGCCGGCTGGAAGCAGCGGATATCCTGCCGCTGTTCGGCCGCTACGTCCTGGTCGAAACCTCCCTGCGGAGGGAGGATCCTTTCTTCAAAGACATTGTCCGCCGGATGATCGAAAAAGGCTGGACGCCGGTTATTGCCCATCCCGAGCGCTACCGTCCCTGGATTTTAAATGAGCGCCTTTATGCGGAGTTTTATGAAATGAATGTTATATTTCAGGTAAATCTGATGTCGCTTGGGGGCCGCTACGGTCCGTATGAGCAAAAGATGGCGGAAAAACTGATCCGAAACGGTTGGGTAGGAGCTGTGGGTACGGACCTGCATCATCCCGACAGCTTTCATTACCTGGCCAGGGCTTCGGAAAACCCCTGTTACGCGCGCCTGCCGG